>JAGGXA010000041.1 GCA_021163285.1 Deltaproteobacteria bacterium
AAGTATCGTAGTACGTCTGCGCCCTTGCCGCCTTGCACCTGCCTGCAGCAGGCAGGTCTTCGGCAAACTCGACGCTTGCAGGTTTTAAATAATATGTTCCGGTTAGGGCCTCGGCAATAAATAATTGAGTCGGATTTCTTGTCAAAACCCTTATATGATTTTTACCAAAGTGTCCGGCTGCCTTCTTTAAGATATGTCGGCAAAATGTCATTCAGGATGATCTCCAACCTTACTATGAGACTGTCCGGGAATGCCCTTTTACCTAAACCCAGCTTTAAGCGAAAAAATTATTCTCGGAGGTAAACGAACTTACGTGACTCCGATATTAACCATATGCCTGCGGTAATTTTTTTCGCAGGCCCTGATTTTGGAAAAAATTGTTATTCCCGGACAGCCTCCTATGTTAATAATTGAAATTAAATGCAAAGACTATGCCTCTCGTATCTCTCATACAAATACTCTTGCCATTAAAGGAATGGCTACAAAAGTCCCGAGCGAGCTGCCAATATTTGTAAACACCACGACAAGCAAGATTCTTGTGATTTTATTCTTCCAGAATCCTTTCAAAGACAAGATATCTTCACCCAGACCTTCGAAATCTTTTACCTTTGGTTTTTCTAAGAAAATTTCAACCATGCCGGCCACCCATCCGGCAGCAATCATGGGATTTAGTGATGTCAACGGTGATGCAACAATCGCCGACAACACTGTTATTGGATTGGCAAGAGCAGCGGTTGCTCCAACCCCGGCAAATAGTGCATTTGACAACACCCACCACTTTATCATATTAGCGCTGACGCCGATACCGTCATTAAAAAAACCAAACATTACCAGACCCACGACAAGAACGGGAATAGCCCATTTAAAAAATCCGCTGACTTTGCTTTTTGGCGGGATCTCATTAAGGGCATTAATGTCCACCTGCTTTTGCCATGAACTTTGGATACCGGAGACATGGCCTGCGCCAACCACTGCAACTATTTTTTTTCCGGGGGCGCTTTTGATCTTAAAAGCGAGATACCGGTCTCTTTCATCTATTAAAATCCTCCGCAGTTCAGGAAGCACATCACCAATTTCTGAAAGCAGCGCCTCAAGGATATCCTTGTTTTTCATTTTTTCAATATCTTCTTCTTCAATTGATCCCACACCAACGAATGAGACAGCTATCTGGAATATCAATTTAATCTTTGTCCACAATCCCATCAACCGCCATGCCCTTGAAAGGGTAACTTTGATATCCCTGTCCGCCGGATATATACCGGCGCCGATTGCTTCTGCTGATTCAATAGCCTTTATTATCTCCTCACCAGGTTTGACACCCAGTTTCCTGCCGATTTTTTTCTGGAAGGATGACAATATCAGATTCGACAGCAGAAGAAATGCCTTTTTCTCCTTGAGTACTTTAATAATATCGGTATCCTGCCACTTTTTTTTATCGGTCATTACCTGATATCTTGAATCACAAAGCTCTATACATACTGTTTCAGGTCTTTCTTCTTCAATAACTTTTTTTACAAATTCGACGCTCTTTCTTGATACATGGGCAGTCCCTATAAGGGTGATCTCCTTATCTTCAGAAACAAGTTTGTGCCTATTGTCGTTGCTCATCATTTTTATCTGTTGTATACTCCTTGTTATCAGGAGGCTATCTGGGATCGGACGGCCTTTTGGTCTGTTTTGCTTCCCGAACCTTGAAATACAGGGTTCTTTCAACCTTTCACCTGAACACCTACAGTTTCATAATATAACGCCTTTATCAGATTTTCAAAACTTTAAAATAACCGGTTAAGGAACGGGGATGAAAAAGCTAAATAAAGATCATATCCACGCATTTTTGGACAAAGGAGTCCGGAATGGCATATTTCCAGGCGCTGTGCTGCTTGTTGCGAGAGGTGGCAAGATCATTTTGTTCAAGGAGGCAGGTTATCGTTTATTGAATCCTCATCCCTGTATCATGCATAAAGACACAATTTTTGACCTTGCATCCCTTACAAAACCCCTAGCTGCCACCCTGGCGATCATGAAGCTGGTTGATGAAGGAGAGGTCTATCTTGATCAACCCATTTACAGCCTGCTTCCCCTCCCATTATCAGGTAATAAGAGAGCCATTACACTGCGTCTGCTCCTGAGCCATTCCGCAGGTTTTATTGCCTGGAGGCCTTTTTATCTGAAACTTGAACATATTAATTTTTCAAAGAGAAAAGATATGCTTCGAGAGCATATCCTGAATTCTCCCCTGAGTTATCAGCCGGGGGATGCGATTTTATACAGTGACACAGGTTTTATGGTGCTCGAGTGGATCATTGAAGAACGTACAGGAATGTCTTTGACTTCTTTTCTTGAAAGACATTTTTTTAAACCTCTTTGCCTGAAAAAGACCTTTCTGAGCGGCATTGCCTGTCCCTCATCATTTCGTGAGGATCAATTTGCCGCCACCGAGACCTGTCCCTGGAGAAAGAAAACAGTCATTGGATATGTGCATGATGAGAATGCATATGCACTCGGAGGTTTTTCAGGCCATGCGGGATTGTTCGGGACAGCCGAAGATGTTTATAGCCTGGTCAACCTTTTAAGGATGCATTTTCGTAAAGAGAGAGATGATTATCTTAAACCTGAAACAGTCAGCACCTTTTTTAAACGGCAAAACCTCGTAAAAGGTTCCACCTGGACGCTCGGATGGGACACGCCTTCCCATCAAAAATCCAGTTCCGGAAAGTATCTTTCGGCAAACAGCGTGGGACACTTAGGTTTTACCGGGACCTCCGTATGGATGGACCTTGATCGGGATATTATCATTATATTGCTGACTAACCGTATCCACCCAACACGTAATAATGAAAAGATCCGGAACTTCAGGCCGGAGATTCATGACCTTATTATGGAAGAACTCCTGCTTTAAGCTTTATCCCGGTTCGCACGATTTTAAACATATTTTTCAGCAACAATGAAATCCGGTTACGATTAATCATATCTGTTTCCAAAAATAGGTAATCGGATCAACAACTTTGATTTTCCCTTTATCATAAGGCATTCTGATCTTTGCAACAATTTGGGTGACTTTGTCCGGTTTAAGACGCTCGACATAATAAAGAAGATGTTTCGAAATATCTGCATCAGAATATTTTGCTTCAATCAACTCTTCCAGCCGTCCTTCCTTTATGACGGCAAAATCAACCTCCCGCCCTTCCTTATCTCGAATGTAGCACAGCTCATAACGATACCCGTCACGATCCTCAAGAAAGTGCAGCCTTTTAAGAAGTGATGCCGCTACAAGATTTTCAAAACGAGCGCCCTCATCTCCTAAGGTATCACCATTATCAAAAAAGAGCGCTCTTCATGGGACACATCGTAAAGCCCCTTAATCCATGACTTCCAGCGAGGGAATTTATGCAGCTCATCGAAAACAAGCAAGCTGTTATCGGATCTCCATCTTTTTTGCAGGATATCCTGCCGGAAAGTTCTCTGCAAGGCAAGATATTATCACATTTAACCTTGAACCCTGAACCCGTGAACGATTATGCTTTATCTTTAATCCTGTCTTTTTGTATCTGTTTTAATTTCTTCCAGAGTTCTTCTGCCTGTTTTTTGGTTTCATCAATAGATTTATCGTTATTGATAACAAAATCGGCATATTCGACCTTTTCATCAATAGGCAATTGAGCATTAAGTATGTTGACCGCTTCTTCCCTCGTTATTCCGTCACGATCGGCAAGACGTTTTATTTGTAATTCTTTCGGGATATAGACTAAAAGGAGCTTATGAAATACATATTGAAGATTTATCTCTATGAGAAGAGGAATGATTACCTGGATTATTGCATCAGGGGTTTCCCTTGTAATTTCGTTCACCTGTTTGACAAACTCCTCATGGATCCGGGGATGTGTAAAACTTTCGAGTTTTTTCCTTTTTTCCAAATCGCGAAAGACGATATCTGAAAGTTTTTTCCGGTCAAGGGTCCTGTCTTCCATCAATATCTGTTCTCCGAAATAGGCAACTATCTCTTTCCAGGCAAGTTTGTCAGGCTCTACCACCTGCCTTGCCAGGATGTCAAAGTCGATAACAGGCGCTCCCAGCTCCTTTAACATATCGGAGACGGCTGTTTTCCCGCTTGCAATGCCACCAGTCACTCCAAGGAGCAAACGGTTGTCTTTTCCCCTTAGTTTTGCTAATTCATCCATTCCGCCATATGACATGGGAAAGGCGCTCGCGAGATCCTGCTCAGCCCCTGCGTAGCTGATAGGGTAACGTATGCCCCTCCTGTATAATGTCTCCATGCCGTTGAGCGCCTTTTCCATCATTCCTGCCGGCACTGCCATGACAAGGTCTTCATCCTGGGCATGCCCGTAACGTCTTTCACCATAACATGGAATAGTCAATGACGGTTTTCCGGTCAGATAACACCTCGCAATTGCATCAGAACAGGATGACTCTCCAACACAAAAAAATTGCATGACCTCATATTTTTCAAACTGGAGAGAGTTGATCAAAAGCATCATCTGGGCAGGGTTGGCATAAATCAAGACAATATCAGGTTCAAAAGGATTGTAGACCAGGGGAGCCATAACAACTGCTTCATATTTACCCATTGGCATACGGGGTACTGACTCCTCGAATTTCCTGCCGTCCGCCTTGGTTTTTACCCAAACAATACTGCGAAAAGTGCCGTCTTTGTACAATTCGGGTGTATCGGTCAGACCTAAAATGGAAGGACACATCGGAGACATGAAATCTGAAAGTTCCGCCCCGACGGTCCAGTCAAAATTTCTGGCAAGCGTTATCATCTGACATAGGGTCATTTTATTGGCAGCTCTACGCATAAATGGAATATCATCAATCTCTTCCTTTTTTTTAAGCATCTTAAATCCAACAGGAAAGGATTTGAGCCTCATCAACAACTCCATCCGCCTTATTATTCTTTCCCAGTCATGTTTTTTCGTTATGTTCATCTTTTTATCTTCTCCCTTTCCTTTTTAAAAGCTATCGGTGAATAATTACCGGTTTTGAGGGCATTAATCAGGTCATTTTCATCCTTGACAGAAACAGGAAACATGGTCGCATAGGTCCCGACCTCCGAAACCTCGTGGGCATCGCTGCCGCCTGTGACCGGCAAACCAAGACCCTCCGCCACCTTCAGTGCAAAGCTGTTTTCTTTTTCCGTAACCTTTCCGTTCAAGACCTCTACAGCGTCCACATACTTAAAAAGCGGTCTTTCCATCGCCTTTTCAGGGGTCAAACCAAGCTCACCGACATTAAAGACCAGAAAACCCCTGAAAGGATGGGCCACTATAATAAATCCGCCAGCCTTATCTACTTCCTTCCTGAGGTCCTCAAGCCTGATAATACCCTGGATATCCTTATATAATCCAAAAACGAGCATATCTCCCTGGTTGGTGGTAATTTCATTACCCCTCAAGATAATAAATTCATGTTTTTGCCTGAGTTCATCAACAACGTCCTTGTCCCATACATAGTTGTGATCTGTCAGACAGATGCCGTCCAGTCCGATACTTTTTGCATCATAAATGAGCTGATCCACAGGTACGGAACTGCATGGAGATGCAGGTGATGAGTGCATATGCAGGTCAATAATCGTACCCCTTTCTTCATTCTTATTAAAACTCTTCTTTTTGACCTCGTCCCTTTGAACGAAATCCCGTCCTGCTGAAACAGGCCTTTCAACCAGGGCCGGAGCTGTATTTTTTGTCTCCCCATTTATAAAATCTTTAAAGGTTAATCCCTTGTTTTCGGCCTTTTTATCCTCCCACTTTGCTATCAGAGCGGCCTCTTTTGCAGAATAGCAGCACTCCAGCAACAGGTTTGCATGGTGTCTGCAGGCCTTCCGGCCTATGATCTTATGCACCTTTCCGGAAAACCCCTCCTCTTCAATACGAAAGCCTACCGCTTCCTGAAGGACAGGGATGGCCCTTGGGCATTCAGGAGTTGTCCATCTGTTCCATTTTCCATTGATCTCCAATACTTCGAGGTCGGGAATGCTGATCCTGACATTCTGTTCAATACCATAAATATCATCATCAAGCACCCCATGAACGATCAAGGTATTTTTGTCTTCTCTTCTAACACTAATTAGTTTATTTCGAGAGTATTTATGCATATCTTCACCCCACTTTCATGCTTTTGATATTGATGAACAGGAACCGAACTCCTTATGAATTTTCCTGAAGGTCGAATCCCTCGACAAGAGAACTGCCCGGGGCAAACGCTGCGCATCGATTATACAACCTGACATTTTCCCTGACCATTTCAGCATAAAACTCTTTTGCTTCTTCTATATCTCTCGGTCTTGGCGCATCAACAAGTGATTCCTTTGTAAATGATAAAATAACACCATGACAGCATTCCTCCACCATAAAGACAAGCTGTTTACAACCACTTATTTCACCTATCAACCCCTTGATGATCTTCAACATACCCGGACCTATCCTGACACCTGTTATTTTTCTCAGATAATCTGCAGATTCTCTGCACTCTTTCCTGCAAGACTGGTAAACTTCTCCCTTTACATCCGTAATCTCGAGGTCCGGCAACCTTACAGTAATTTCAACAACGGCATCCATCAGGGTATCTTGAAGCCGACAGGTAGATTTCAAGGTGTGCTCATCTATTTCTTCAACGCTTGTACAACGGTTTCTTAAAAAGCTGAGAATATTATCCATAAGTCAGCGCTCCTTATCTTACATTATAAATAAAAATTATAACTAATCAGACATTTAGATACTACCTTGACCATTACTAAATATTATAACCTTCCAATCCGTAAGATGGCAACCTTTATCCTTGATATTATTTTCAATATCAGGTCGTTCACATCTCCCTCCCCCCTTCAAAGCGGAAAAATTAAATTGCACTCTGACTCCTGATACAAGCCTGGAAGTGCAAAACACATATCTATTCCTGTAACCGTTCACGGGCCTCAACATGTTCTCTGTCATTGCGATCTGAACCTCTGAACCCTTGAACGGTTACAATCATTTCAAAATATTCTTGACGCATTGTTGTTTGATTAAGTATTTTGGTAAAGGTTTACATGCTTGGGGTTTCAGTAAGTTCGTACCCTATCTGAACTAAAAGGCTGTCCGGGAATAGCAATTTTTTTCAAAATCAAGGCTTGCGAAAAAAATTACCGCAGGCGTGTAGTTGATATCGGACTCTCGCAAACTCGCTTACCTCCGAGAATAATTTTTTGAGCATAACGCAAAGTTTGGGAAAAAGGGCATTTTCGGACACCCTCCCAGGTTCAAACCCCTGTTGAACTATTATACCGGATCTTGTTTTTTTCCGCATTCCTCAAGAATCGCCATGGCACATATCCTGATCGTTGATGATGAGCAAATGATACGCAGCCTGCTCTCTGATATACTTAAAACAGGACATCATACCTGTGCTCTTGCCGCGGATGCATCTCAGGCACGTAAATGCATGAAGACAGTAAGCTTCGACTTAATCCTCTGTGACATTAACATGCCCGGAGAAACAGGGCTTGAGTTTATACGTTATACCGCATCGAAATTTCCCGACACACCTGCGGTTATGGTAACTGCAATAGATGACCCAATGATTGCAGAAGTTGCGCTTAAGATTGGAGTATATGATTTTATAGTAAAGCCTTTTGCGCCTAATGGTGTGCTGATAAGCGTTGCAAATGCGTTACGGCGCCGGCAGCTCGAGATCGATAATCGGGTTTATCGTGAGGGCCTGGAAAAAATAGTGGAAGAGAGAACAGCAGCGCTCCGGGATAGTATGCAAAAAATTACAAAGGCCCTGAAGGGGAGCATTCAGGCTATTGCAAGAACAGTTGAAACTAGAGACCCACACACTGCGGGACACCAGCAGCGCGTAGCGAATTTGGCAAGTGCCATTGCCGAAGAAATGCTGCTTTCAGATGACAGGATTTATGGTATCCGTATGGCCGGCTTGATTCACGATCTCGGAAAGGTTGCTATCCCGACAGGTATTCTGAATAAACCGGGCCGCATAAGTAATATAGAATTTGAACTTATCAAAACCCATTCCAGAATAGGTTATAACATATTAAAAGACATTGATTTTCCATGGCCTATAGCTCAGGTGGTGCTGCAACACCATGAAAGGATGGACGGCTCAGGATATCCTCTTGGCCTGACCGGTGAAAAGATCATTCTCGAGGCCAGGATCCTGGCCGTGGCTGACGTAGTAGAAGCAATGGCCTCCCACAGACCTTACCGTCCCGCCCTTGGTATTGATAAGGCGCTGGAAGAAATAACTCAAAACAGAAATAACCTCTATGATGCCGGGATAGTGGATATCTGTTTGAGGCTTTTTAGGGAAAAAGGGTTTTCATTTAAGTAGCGCCCATCCATAAATGACTATTCCGGAGTCTCGCGGGCTCGCTTACCTGCCCGATATCTGCGTTACGCTAAAATTTTAATCCTCGAAATACTCAATGTATTCCTGTGGTTAAAATTTCAGAGCGCCTTGATCTCGAACAAACTATCCAATTTATGGATGGACACTAAGTAATTCTACCTGCTTTTCTCATCCTTGAATTTATTTCCATCTTTTCGAGGGATAGCTTTATTACATCCTTTGCAATCTCTTTCCTGCCCATATAATCCTGAAAAAAGTCCCTCACTTCATCTTCTTTTCCGAGACCGCAAACCGGAATAACAGCTCCGATTACCCTCTCATAATGTAATGGATGAAACTGCTCAAGTTCGTTTACGTGCGATTTATACCAATCCCATAAGGTCGGGAATGCGTATGGATTAGCTGACATGGAGACAATCGGCACGAACTTGTTCCGATACGGAACTTTCTCCAGAACATATTGCTGCGATTTTTCGATCAATTTCATGTCCTTGAAGTGTCCCAACGCGGCCAGGATATTGATTCTTTCATGCTCACTTTCAGACAGGTCGAGCATGTTCTCAAACCAGTCAAAGGCTGTACGGTCTCCATTCAATGCCCCAACCTGCATAATGCTCTTTATAATATCCTGGTGAACGGTCTTGCCGTGCATCATGGATTCAAATTTATCAAGCGCAAAGTCCCTGATATCCTCTGAACCAAATTCAACAGCGCTCAAGATAATGTGCTCCCTCAGGATAGAAATAGTATGTTTTTCATTTGGATCAGGGACGCAACCTATATGCAAAAGGACATTTTCAAAAAGCAATTTTCCTGTTAATGCCGCTTTTTCTCTTGTTGCGCCATCCATGACAAGGTATGCGTGCCACAGGTTATCCGCAATACTTATAAGAGAGAGAAATGCATCTTCAGTTTTGTAAAAAGATATGAAATCGAGATAATTATCTATAGAAGCAGCGCCCTTTTTAACAAGTGCATAAAGATCGTCCTGCAGGCCCCACCTGTCTACAGGAGACAACCTTTTATCTGATACAAGCTCCCCAAGCTTTTGAAGGTCTTTGCATTCCTTATAGCTTACCCTGTAAAAACCGGTCTGACCGTCATTGACCTTATATGCAAGGACATCATTACCGATATCAACGCTTGCATCTTTACCTTCCATAAGAGTTGAAACCGACTCCGTTCTGCCGTCATTCAAAAAAAGCCTGATAGTAACAGGGACCAGCCATTCCTGGTTTGATTCATTCGGCAGGCATGTAAACCTCTTCTGAGAAAGGATAAGTCTGTCTCCCTCCCTGTTCACATCGACAAGAGGGAAACCCTTCTGTTCAATCCAGCTCTTCATCATACCGGTTACAGATTTTTTGGAAACTTCCTCAAACGATTCCCAGAGGTGGCGGCTTGATGCACAATCATATTCATGTTTTTGCAGGTAATTTTTCAGGCCCTGTTTAAAATTTTCATCGCCTATATAAGCCTTTACCTGCCTTAATATACTTCCGCCTTTATTATAAATGATTGGAGCAGTGCTCGAATTAATTACTATGTGTTCTCCGCCCGGGATCTCTATAGGGATTGTCTCATGCAGGGCATCCCGGTTAAGAGCAGCGCCTGTTTGGGTATAGAGAAATTGTTCCCAGATATCCCATTCAGGATAATATTTATCAACAATGCCGAAACCAAAATATGTGGCGAAACTCTCATTGAGCCAGAGATATTTCCAATCGGAGGGGGTAACAAGATTCCCGAACCACTGGTGTACTATTTCATGGGCAATTACTTCACATATCCTCTCCTCGCCTGCCTTCGAAGTGATGCCGGGATAATGCAACAGCAGGTTTTCACGGAACGTAATAGCCCCCCAGTTTTCCATAGCACCAAATGCAAAATCAGGTATTGAGATCAGGTCAAGCTTTGGGAGCGGGTATTTAATTCCATAGTATTCTTCACAAAATTCAAGGGATTTTCTGCCGAATTCAAGACCAAAACCGGCATATTTCAGCATCCCGGGCAATGTCGCGGCACGAACAAGCACTTCACCTGCATCATCAAGGAAATTGAATTCACCGACACAGAAAAAAAAGAGATAGGTTGACATCCTTGGTGTTTGCAAAAACTTTACTATCTTTTTCCCGTTATCTATGCGAAGCTCTTTTTTTACAGGGCAATTGGATATTGCCGTCAATTCTTTGTCAATCACCATTTCAAGGTCAAAGGTCGCCTTTTTAACAGGATGGTCAAAACATGGAAAGGCCCTGCGCGCATCACTTTCTTCAAACTGTGTTACTGCAATAAATTTCTCCTTGCCGCCGGATGTATACCTGCTCCTGTAAAAACCCGCCATCCTGTCATTTATCTCTCCCACATAATCTATCTTAAGGGTAAACCGGCCTGTTATCTCTCCCGGCAAGGAAATCTTTATCTCTTCTTTTACGGGATTTACGGAAAATGAACAATCGACAAAACCGCCGTCGATCCGGACCTTGCAGTTCCAAACCGCAAGGTCCAGTATATTTAACGATACACTGTCAACCGGCTCTAAGGCATTGATTAATATGTCAACGTTTCCTGAAAATTTGAAGTTCTCAAGGTTCGGCTCTATGTGGATATTATAATTGACAGGTTTTATTTGCTTCATAATTTATTCTTAACCTTTCTCTGATTTAACGGTTCGTAATAGTTCAACTATTTTTTTGACAGGATTAACATAGTTTTTTCATCCTGTTGATATCTTATTTTAAATCCTTGATAATAGTTCGTACCCATATTGAACTATTACAATTCAATATTCAAAATTGTCCCTAAACAGATTTTTCGTTCAGACACTACTTGCCCATCTTTCTATTCCGTACCTTTTTTTTTATCCTGTTAATATGTCCTCGTCCCAACCCCTTAACCTCGCAATCCAGCTCAAAATAGCGTTCTATTTTTTCGTCATCCAGAATCCCGAAGCAGTCCACGACCGCTAAAGGCGCGCCTGCCATCCTGACTACCTCGTCAGGCTCAAGTTCCAGGTAGGGCTTGTGCCGTACCGACAGAACAACCGCATCCGTCCCCTTCAGGGCATCCTCCAGGTCAGGAATCATGCTAAACCCGAGTAGGTGGTTCTGATTGCGAAAAAACCTGGCCCTGCTTGCGCCTGTTGCCGGATATGAATCCTGTTTTTCGAGTTCCCACCAGTGTTGCACATAGGGATCATGGGCATTTACCTCCGCGCCCATTTCCGTTAATTTACGGACAATGATCTCGGATCCACTGTAGCGTGTATCTCCCACGTCTTCCCGATAAGAGGCGCCAAGTATGGCAATCCGGGATGCAGCCACAATACGGCCCATGTTTCTCAGGGCGTCACGTACGAGCTGAGCAGCATGCAACGCCCTGGTATCATTAATATTGATAGCCTCTGTTGTAATTTTAAAAATCTCGTTATCAAAACCCATCAAATGTTTATATGCCCAGAATCCAAGCCCCCCATCTTTTGGCAGACAATAGCCGCCGATCCCTGGACCGGGAAACATAATATTGCTGTGTGTAGGTCTTACTTTTATAGCGTTTATTACTTTGGTCAGGTCAACACCGTTGGTCTCCGCAAACAGGCTCCATTCATCAAGGAAGGCCAGGATAGAAGCCCTGTAACTGTTTTCAACAATCTTGCAGGTCTCACTTTCAACAGGTCTTTCAAGAATAGTTAACGGGTATTCATCCACATTAAGGACTTCTGATAAAAAGCGCTCGACTTTTTCCCTGCTTTCCATGTTTATGCCGCTGCAAACGCGCCAAAAGTCTTTTACCGACAATACGTAATTTTTTCCAGGCATCACTCTCTCAAAGCTGTGAGCCAGCATGGGGTCATCTGTAATTCCCCTTGACTTAAAGGCCTTCTTAATAATGGGAAAGGCCACATATTCGGTAGTGCCGGGAGGTACCGTAGTCTCTATCAATACGAGGCAATGGGAAGAAATATTCTCGCCTATTACCTTGAAACTATCCTCAAGCGCACTTATATCCGCATATCCGGTCTTGAGATTGCCGAGGTCCTGCTTGAGAAAATCGCACTGAACATCTACAACCAGGACGTCTGCCAGCTTGAGGGCTTCATAAGTGAAAGTCGCGGTCATGGTCTTTTTCCGGTTTACACAGCGCTCAATCATGGCTGCTACTTCCGGGTCTTCAGCCTGAATAGGCGAAATGCCCCGATTAAAAAGGGGGATTTTCCAAAAGCTTCTGACACTCGGTCTCTGCATGCCTATAACAAACTTGCCCGGCCTGCCTGTATCTTTATTGACGGAATCGGCTACAACGCCGGCCATAACCGCACCGACAAAACCCAGTCCCATAACAACAACAATTTCAAGGCCGTCTTCCCGCCGCTCCCGGACAAGTTCCTTCAGCCTCTCGAACTCTTTTTGGTAATCCTCTTCTGCCGGGATCTTGAATTTATCGCCATCAGGGCTGATTGAATATTCCATAACGTATATTTTCTCCTCTATTTAGCGCCCTAAACGAAAAGTCCGTTCAGACACAATTTTGAATGTTTAATTTCAAATTGTTGAATTGAGAAAAAAAACAACTTCAAGATGTTAACCGCTTGTGATTTTTCGTTAAGGATACCGATTATTACCTGTTTTTTCCATACATCTTTGGGCATCTTTCATTTTTACCTTACACTTGACAGAAAAGTGGCAGCGGCATCCTGCCGCTGATTTAAGAGGCTATAAGCCTCTTCTGCAATTTACAATTTTTAGTTCCAATAAAAGTATTAACTACTTTTACCTCAAAATGAAGGATGCTCAACGTTTATTAAAAAACTACACTTTCTCATAAACACCGCGAACCTTATCCTGCAGATAGAGATGGTCAAAATTACCCCTGAATGCCTTTTTGTGCCAGTCTAATGCAATATCCCTGCATGCCGTACAGGCAAACATGGGAATATGGACAGCATGAATATGTTGACCAAGGCTGGAGGTGGATTCTATTGACAGAGCGCCTGCACAGTCATGGCAGCAGCGCAATTTTTCATGCTGTTTTTCATCAATTCCATCCGTATCATAAAATATATTCCGATTCCTCTCAATAATTTCACCCTCCTTGAATTCGGTCTTCAGGGGATTTCCTTTCAGGAATAAATCCTTTAACTCTGCAACCAGCTTTTCGATATATAATGTTATATCTGCGGGTTGAGGCTTGTAATCCCTGTCATAATTAGGTTCTTTTACATAAGAGGTATCCATGCCGGCCATTGCCATAATTATCCCGACATTCACATAAGGAAGAGCATTTTCAATCGCATATCCTCCCTCAAGAACCGCAATATCAGGCTTTAGCCGGGCATTTAAAGTTGCATATCCGCGAGCGGTAAAGTTCATATTTGTAATAGGATCATTAAAGTGGTTATCCTGGCCGGCTGAGTTTATAACGAGTTCCGGTTGAAATTTTTTCAGAAGGGGCATAATAAACTCGTCCAGAACAAAGAGAAATCCTTTTTCCCCGGTACCGGGCGGTAAAGGTATATTAACCGTTGCCCCTTGAGCGTTTGGGCCTCCTGATTCATCTATAAAACCTGAGCCCGGATACAGGGTTCGTCCATCCTGGTGAACGGATATGAAGAGGGTGTCAGGATCATGCCAGTATATATCCTGTGTGCCATCCCCATGGTGACAATCCGTGTCAACTATGGCAACCTTTCTGATACCGTATTTTTCCCTGATATATTCGATCATGATCGCCTCGATGTTAATATTACAAAACCCGCGATTCCCATGAACTACACGCATGGAATGGTGGCCTGGAGGTCGAACAAGTGCAAATGCGCTCTCCACTTCCCCTTTAAGTACAGCATCTGCTGCGACAAGACACCCTCCCGCTGATATCAGATGGCTCCTCGTAGTAACAGCCTCTTCATCCGGGACACAAAAATGCACTCTCCGGATATCTTTGAAAAGGGCCTCCCGAACCCTGTATTCCCTGATTCCTTCAATATCAAGCAGTCCTTCTTCCAGTACCTGATCCTGGGTATAAAGCAGACGTTCCTCCCGTTCGGGATGTGTGGGGCTGATGGCCCAGTCAAAGGCAGGGAAAAAGATTAAACCTGTTCGACGTTCAGCGCGTATCATCTTGTTTTCTCCTGTTCCATTCAGGTATAATTCCAGGGACGATACTCATCTTCAGGCGTATATTTCGACCTGTTCTTGAGTAACCGCGAATCATATTAAACATTTCTTTTTCCGTGATTGTTATATCAAGGTCTGAAGGGTCGGCCCCTGCCTGCAATGCCTGTTTTTTTATTACTTCACGGGCAAGGGAAGAGGCATCTTCAAGGCTGAAATCAGATGCGATTTTATCTTGAACATCCGCCTCCGGAATAACTACCGTGCCCCTTTGGGTATCTGCCTGGAGAGAGATCTCGGATGTGACCCTTGCAACTGCCGCCCCCACCGCATTGGCTACACCGAAATGGGAAGGGACCCGGTATGGCAGTCCAAGCGCTTTACCGACATAATCTGCAAACTGGGGTGCGGGTCCGCCAATAATCACAACCGAGTCAGGGATGATTTTCTTTTCCTGAACGACTTCATGAATAGTGTATAAAGGCCTTGAATTGATGTAACCTATAAAGTCATTCACTGATACGGCTATCGATTGTGCAGTATGCTTAAGTACCTCGTGCGCCATTTTATCGGCAGTCAGACCCAAAGGAACCGCCAGCTTTTCCATTGCATCCCTTGCAGCCTCACCGTTACCGATCCTGATAAGATCGAGCGTGATCATGGCATCGGTCGGGGTGGGAATATTACCTCCAAAGGCCACTGGACTGCCTTTACGCAACGGTCCTATTTTTAAATTACCGTTCTTTTCAATTTGAATTTCGCTGTCCCCGCCCATACCTATAGAACGAGTCAAGAGCGAACGGACAAGGGTTTGAAAAGGACCAAGCATAATTCCGTGCCGCGCAAGAAGAGGCACACCATTTAAGACTACCGACATATCAGTAGTTGTGCCGCCGATATCAAGGACAATACTATTACCTTTGCAGCCATCCAGCGCCAGGGCTCCCATTACACTTGCGGCAGGACCGGATTGAGCAGTTCCGGCAGGGTAATACAGGCTTTGCTCAAGCCCAACAGTACCTCCATCAGGTTTTAACAGGAACCTTGGGGCCTGGAGATCTTTTTTTCCTATAGTCCGGATGACGGCATTTGTGAACTCCTGGTGCAATCCATAAAGGGCTGCATTTAAATATGTTGTTGTGATACGACGCGGAAAATTAAGGGCGCCTGAAACCTGATGACCTAGGGCAATATGAGAAAATGAATTTTTTACCCAATCTGATATCAGCAGTTCATGCGCCGGATTACGTACGGAAAATTTTGTAACAATGCCGACAAGTTTTATACCATCCTGCCGGATGAGGTCAGAGGCATTCAAAACGGCCTCCTTATTTACAGGCATTGCCTCTAAGCCTTGATGATCAAGGCAGCCTTCCACTACATGATAAGATGGGCCAACTGAAAAAAGGGCAGGATCCATGCCCGGGCCTGCTGAAACGATCATGCCTGTATCTGCAAGAAGGCCCTGAACAATGGCATTTGTTGCCATTGTTGTTGAAAAGGTCATTCGTTCGATATTTGTCGGATCAATGTTCGTCAGGGTTTTATCAAGAGCCAGGGCAAGTGTCTCAAGCAGATTATCACCTGTCGGTGTCTTTGATTCATAAAAAACTCCGTTTTTGTCTATCAACACTGTATCTGTCTGTGTGCCGCCAACATCTAATCCCAGTATCATATGGTCACCTTATTACAAAAAAGGTCATAAAAACCACCGCCGAGAGAGAATGAAAAAACCTTATTTAAGCGCTTTTTCTATTTCATCAGCTATTCTTTTTGCCGCATCAGCAGGAGCCTTTGCATCTCTTATAGGTCTTCCCGTAACAATGTAATCCGCACCATTTTTAACTGCATCAGCCGGAGACATGATCCTTTTCTGATCATCCTGGTTAATCAAAGACCATGAGGGCCGTATTCCCGGGGTAACTGCAATCATATCATCACCTATCTCTTTCTTTATCATGGCTACTTCATGACCCGAACATATAACGCCATGACAACCAGCCTCCTTTGCCATTTTTGCCCTTAACAATACCAGGGCCGAAATATCCTCGGAATACATCCTGGAGTAACCTAATCTTTTTAATTTATTCCGATTCATGCTCGTAAGCACTGTCACTGCAAGTATCTTTGTATTACCGGGATTGTCCGCTGCAATATCACTTAACAGGGCATCCCCCTCATCGCAATAAACCGTCACAAATTGGGGCAGGTAAGCGCTGGCTGCCATAAAGGCCCTTTTTACAGTGGTAGGAATATCATGGAGTTTCAGGTCAAGAAAGATTCCTGCATCTCCAAAATTACGGATTGATTTGATTATGCGCGGCCCCTGACTGATAAAAAGCTCCAGGCCGATTTTAAACAGACTTATGTGATCACTGAGAATCTCAGCGAGGTTCATCGCTTTGTCATATGAATCCACATCAAGGGGAAAAATAATATAATCTTTTGGTTTTTTCATAATATATAATGATACTCGTAATCAGAAACAGGGAGGTACATGTATGGCCGCAGGCACTTAAACCTTGTGAACAACAAATGCTTATCCATAAAAGATGATTATAACGGGCATTGGTTACGGGACGCAGAAAAAATCATGGACAGAACATAAAAAAATGAATATATTGTTGAATATTTTGAGCCACCGTAGCTCAGCTGGCAGAGCACCTCACTCGTAATGAGGATGTCTGCGGTTCGATTCCGCACGGTGGCTCCATAAAACATGTATGAATTTATAACCAGGTGTAATTGTTATAAATATTTCCGGCACCCTTCAGGACAAGTCAAAAACAGTTTACCCTTTGTTGTTCTGTATTCGGCAATGAAATTGGAAACTGGAAATTGGGAAGAACACAAAGATGTAAATGAATTGCCATAGGAGGCTGTCCGAAAATGCCCTTTTTCCCAAACTCTGCGTTATGCTCAAAAAATTATCCTTGAAATATCAACTGGATGTCAGCGGTAATTTTTTGAGCAAGCCTTGATTTTGAACAAACTATCCTATTAATGGATGAACACTGCCTGATTTCAAATTTTCAGTTTCGACATCAGCATTCAAATCGACGATACACGCTTTTTCAAAAAAAGTGTAAGCCGATAAATGAAAGATGCCACATTTTTAAAGGTGGATTGTGAAACCTTTCGTACTAATATCTCACATTATACTTGTTTCAAAAAATATTGTAACCTAAAAAATAAAGCCCTTAAGGACTGGAAATAAATAAAATCACTCGGTTAGGGACGAGGACGAAATAACATCCCCGGGCAGGCGCACACATTTAGGTCAGGATTATTTGATCCAAAAGCACAAAAATTGCAGGAATAGTGCGCTATTTCAAGATTTTGTACTTTTAGATCGAACAAAGATGGCCTGAAGCTGTAATGCATAGTTGGGGAATTTAATTTGTACTCGTTCCTTACAACAGGCTTCACATAATTTTTTCAGGAGGAAGATTTGATGGACGATGTTCAGGACTTTTTTGTGTGTGACGAGTGTGAAAACAAAGACTTCGAGCTTATTTATAATTTTTCACTCAATTTTCATGGTGTTAATTTTTCAGAAGACCTCATTTATGATAAAATTGTAGAAGAAACCTACCAGTGCATAAAATGTAAAAAAAAATTCACAAAAAAACAAATTGAAGACGGCCTGGCCAAATTCAAAGAGATGCGCAGGAAGGTATCTTAAAATAAAAGCCGGCGTCAGCCGTGCACCCTGAACAGTTACTTGATTTCTTTATTATAAAATTGAAATTTATAAGATCCTATTTCAATGATATCAAAATCATTCAATTGAACACCCTGCTTCACAATATGCCCGTTAACCTTTAATTTCGAAATCCCGCCTGCGAAGCTGATTGTATATCCGGAGGGGCGTTTGCTGATTGTAGCTGCTGTTGCTCCCATAAACAGACCGGAGAGTTGAATCTCTGAATTTTCTGATTTTCCAACTCTGGTAAGCTTTTTAACCAATTCAATATCGTCTAAGCCGGAGTTGTCTATAAAGGTTAAAACCCCTCTTTTACCCGGTTTTTTGATTTTAATTGTGGTATTTTCCTGTTTTGACAGGAGTTTTCGCTGTTTTTCAGTATCAAGAATCATGGTCTTATCGATATCAAACTGTCCTGACTGCTCTTTTTCAGATGCCCTAAAAATAATAATATGTTTTCCTATCTGAATATTATCTCCATGCTTCAATTTGCAGGACGTCATTCTTTTATCATTGATAAATGTCCCGTTTGTGCTTTGCAGGTCCGTCAATATAAAATCGGCGCCTATTTTATCAATCCGGGCGTGATGATTTGATACGGCAAGATTTTCAATCCGGATATCATTTCCCTCTTTCCTCCCGATTGTTATACTATCATCCTTGAAAGGAATTTCTTCACATACCTGTCCGTTAAAAGTCAAAATAAGTTCGGCCATAATATATCTCCTTCTACGTCCCGAAATTAAATAATTTGTAAACATTCACGGAACGTTGAAATTAGAAATTCAATCTTCATACTTTTATACTGTTGGGGAACGCATTCAATTTTGGGCATTGTTTTTCAACTATTGCTTTGTATTTCGTCACGTTGGACCCAGACAATACTTTTCTTCCGATCAAAGTCGTGCCGGACCATATTTGATAACGCCTTTGCCTGTTTTTAAACATCCAGCTTGTAAACTCGTTTCATCTCTTCCGAATTTCTCATTTCCAATTTCAAATTTCAAGCCGTAAACGGCTGCAATTATTTTTTCCTGAGTCCCTTATTAAAAAAACCGGACAAAAGGCCGCCTACCCCTTTTAACGGTCTTATTTTCGGTTTATCAATGTCGGACAGGCAGACAGATATTACTGTAGCATTATCATGTCCACCCCTTTTCAGGGTCGTACCAATAAAATCCTGACACAAAATTTCCGGATTATCCTCTTTTTCCGCCATAAGCTTTATTTCATCGTCTGATATCAGATCCGTCAGGCCATCGGTGCATAATATGAACCTGTCATTATTTGACGGCTCAATTTCAAATATTTCCGGCTCAACATCTTCAGAGGAACCCAGATTCCTTGTTAATACATGTTTCATTGGTGATTTCCCAGCCTCTTCAATGGTCATAACACCCATTTCAATCTGATCGGCAATGATGGAATGATCCCTGGATATACGTTCAATCTGCCTGTTCCTGATCAAATAGACACGGCTGTCACCCACATTAGCTGAGATAACCATCTCCGGCATAAGGATAAGCAGAGCTACCGTTGTGCCCATCCCTTTTAAATGCTCAAACGCATTTGCCCTTTCATAGATAATCCTGTTGGCCAACCTGATGCTGCTTAATATATAGTTTCCGGCCCTGGAAAGAGATAAGTCGGGTTCTCCATAAAGTTCATCAACAGGAGTTTCGGAGTATGTCCATTTTCTAAAGCTCTTGTTAATTAAATCAACAGCCATCCGGCTTGCAACTTCCCCGGCTAAATGTCCTCCCATGCCATCAGCAACAACATAGAGTCGCAAGATATCATCCGTTGAAAATGCATCTTCGTTTTCCTTCCTGACAAGACCGACATCCGTTATGCCGAAGGCCTTGATTTGAGCTGTTTTCATAATATCCTCAACCGAACTTCACCTTGCTTGGGAACGAGGACATAAACGTCTCCGTTCACGCTATAACCTGACAGGTCTTGAGCACCTTCATGTTATTTATATTATATCCTTTTAACAAAAAAACATTTTTTATTATCTCGGCCGGTTTTAATTCAGGGCCGGATATATGTTGTATGGTTATCTTTACCCTGTCAGGTGAAATCAGGCTCATAGACTTGACCAGGGGTCTGGCGTTGACTTCGATCGCCCCTTTTTTTCTGGTTTTGACAACTGGAAAATAATCTGAACAAAGAAACTTTTCCAGGTCATCTTTGTTTAATTTAACTCCCTTTAACATCACTAAAAAACGGCTTTCCTTTAAACGCTCCTTTTTTTTGTTATTGGATATATCTGTTATGGAATTCACAGTAATACCGGACGGGAGTTGCCTGTTGATTATTTCCATTAATAAAGATGCGTCTGAAATCTCCATTAGTTCTATCTCAACGGTTTCCTGCATGCTTTCAGTCCCGACCGGCAGCGCACAGCCGAAAGAAACCTTGGGCATGGGGTGAAAGCCCTTCGAGAAAACGAGTTTCAAACCTGCCCTGTTAAAGGCCCTTGTAAAGACGCGAACAAGTTCCAGATGGCTGAGATATCCGGCATGACCTAATTTTGAAAAGCCAAGTCTGTATTTTGTCGTCGGCCCGCTAACACCCTGAATCTTATCTGTTTCAGGCTCCGGTATGAATTTGCTGTCTCTAAACAGAACAGGATCCACAGTCTTGTGATCACATACCCCGCATTTCAGGCATTGATTCCGGCAATCCGGGGTTAACTGTTCTTCCTGTGCCTTTTTCCTCTCTCTCATGAAGTAGCTTTTAGTTACTCCTGAACTGATATGATCCCAGGGCAGAACCTCATTTAAAGGCCTTTTCCTGTAGAGATAAAAATCAGGATCCACCCCTGTGTGCCTGAAGGCTTCTTCCCATATTCCCATCCGGAAATGTTCTCCCCAGCCGTCAAATCGGGCACCGAGGCTCCAGGCCTCTATGAGAGGGCTTACCAGTCTCCTGTCACCCCTTGAAAAAATGCCCTCAAGCCAGCTTAATTCGGGCTGATTATATTTGATCCTGACAGGGCTGTTACTGAGTCCTTCCCTGATGAATTGTATTCGCCGCCTGCTTTCGGCGAGAGAGATTTGAGATTCCCACATAAAAGGTGTATGAGATTTAGGTACAAAGGTGGAAATGCCGACGTGAAGGCTCGGTTTTCCCCCTTTTTTTCCTTTTATGCTCACAACTTGTTTGGCCAGGTCTATGATATCCTGAAGGTCTTTTTCCTCTTCAAGGGGAAGTCCGATCATGAAGTAAAGCTTGATCATGTTCCATCCGGAGTTATAGATCACAAAAGCAGTGTCAAGGACTTCTTTTTGGGTCAACCCTTTATTGATGACCCTTCTCAGCCGGTCGTTACCTGCCTCCGGCGCCAAGGTAAAACCTGTTTTCCTCACTCTCTTTATCTGTTTAATCAATGAAGGATTTAGACTGTCGACCCTCAGAGAGGGAAGGCTGACCGCAATTTTTTCTCTTGCCTGTTTGTTCATCAGGGCCATCATGAGCGACTCGATACGACTATAATCCCCGGAACTTAGAGAAAGGAGGGAAAGATCATCAAAACCTGTCAGTTTTAAGGCGTTGGCTGCTTTTTCAATGATCGATTCAGGACTTCTTTCCCGCACAGGACGATATATCATACCTGCCTGGCAAAATCTGCAGCCGCGTGTGCAGCCGCGCGCGATTTCTATAACCACTCTATCATGAACCAGTTCGGTAAAAGGGACAATCTGTTGCTCGGGAAAAGGAAAATCATCTATATTGGGGAGGATAGCCTTTTCCACTATCCGGTAACCGGGATCAATTGGTTCTATTATATCAATAGGCCCGTCATTCCTGTAATTGACGGAAAAAAGAGAAGGAACATATACTCCCTTTGTATGGCATAATTTATTTAATAATTCTCTTTTCTGTATGGTTTTATGCTTTTTTACCTTCCGAACCTCCATGCAGATTTTAAGGGCCGCCTCTTCACCATCCCCGATTACTATCGCATCAAAAATCTCGGCAATCGGCTCCGGGTTAAAACAGACCGGCCCCCCGGCAATAATAAGGGGAGAATCCTCATCCCTTTCCGTTGCGAGAAATGGTATGCCGGAAAGGTCAAGCATATTTAAGACATTAGTATAGGAAAGCTCATGCTGCAGGCTGAAGCCGATGATATCAAAGTTTGCAAGAGGACGACCAGACTCAAGAGTCGCAAGAGGAATTTTGTTACGTCTTAATTTTTCTTCAAGATCAACCCATGGTGAAAAGACCCTTTCTGCTGCCAGCCAGTGTTGATTATTCAATATGTTATAGATGATCTTCATGCCAAGGTGGGACATACCCACCTCATAGATATCCGGAAACGCAAGCACAACAGACACATCTACGTGGGCAGTTTCTTTTCGTATGGAATTTATCTCGTTTCCAATATAACGGCTTGGTTTGGTTATACTTGAAAACCAGCTCTGATCTAATATCGACATAAAATATAGTCCGATAAATCTTTTGTAACCGTTCAAGGATCAAGGTTCAGGGTCAAAAATAAAGAAGGCATTGAAGACTCGAAGCTTTCGTCAAATCTGTTCTGCAATGTCAATAAGTTACTAACTTAAAAGGGCTGACCCCCCGAACCCTCGGGAATAGCTTAAGCATACTGCCGGATAGGAATAAGCACCGAGTCAGGAGATGTAACCGGGAGCAAAAGTGTGAGCTCTGCTCCACCTTCAGGAGAATTGCTCCCTGATACCTCACCCTGAAGTTCCGAGATGATTCGTTTGACAATAGCCAGACCAAGGCCTGACCCTCCTTCCTTGGTGGTAAAGAATGGAGTAAATATCTGTGAAAGGGTCTTTTTATCAAAACCCTCCCCTGTATCACGGACAACAATTTTAGCCATTTTTTGATTCACGTTTGAATTATCAGATGCAAGCCCTGTTTCCACACTCAACAATCCCTCATCAGACATCGCCTCGCAGGCATTCAGGAAAAGATTCAACAACACCTGTTTGACCTGGTCAGGATCTGACTCAAGCTCTATGGGACAGTCAAAATTTGTAACAACTCTCAACTTTTCCGTCCAATGCTGGCTGTTCCGGAACAGTTCCAGAGTTTCAAGGATCAACCGGTTCAGGTCAAACTTCAGGGAAACGCTTTTTTTTGGTCTGGCAAAAAGCAGGAAATCATTTATCATATGGTTCAGCCTGTTAATTTCCCGTGAAATAATATCCATAAGCCGGCTGTTTACATCATCTTTTTCGAGACAACTCCTTAACATCTGGATAGACCCGCTGATCGATGCCATAGGATTCCTGATCTCATGAGCGATACCTGCTGCAAGCTCGCCGATCATGGCCAGGCCTTCCACCTTTTTCATCTCTTCTTCAATCTCCCTGATTTCCGTCATGTCCTGAAATATCAAGATTTTCCCTCTGATATCTCCCTTGGGAGAGAGAAGAGGGGAGAAAAAAAGACGAAGATGTGTTTTCCTGCCGTCCGACCTGATAAATGGAAAATCGATAAAAGGAGGAAGCTTTTTGGTTGTTTCCCTGGATGAGAGTTGATTACTGAATAAATAATTATTAACAAACGGGATCGCTATCCTGACATGCTGACCGGAAACCCTGCCGGCCTTACACCCGAATATCTCCTCTGCTGCAGGGTTAAAAAGGATAATCCTGTCATGACTGTCCAGCGCTATCAGACCGGAAGTAATACTGTTAATAATGCTTTCGTTAAGCACCTCCAGCTTGTAAAAATCTTTTTGTGCAGCTTTAAGTTCAGCCTTGCTTTTTCGAGCCTGCTCCGAGAGATAGCTGCTGAGATATGCAACGAGATAAAAACCCGCAATGTTCATAAGAACAATATAGAAAAGATGAGAATTCAGGTATCCTGCCGCATACTCTCCCCGGCTTCCAATGGGTTTTATAATATTATAATAATGGAGAACAAGCAACAATCCATAAAGAATGCTGCTGCTTGAGGCAATCGCAAGTCCTCCTTTACGGTAAAGGATAATACTTGCATTGAATATGGTCAAAATATACAGAAATGAAAATATACTCTCTATACCGCCGGTAACAAAAATAATAGCGGTGACAAGCAACGTATCGATAAAGAGCTGTAAATAGGCTAACCATAAAAGGTTTTTTGAATATCTGAAAATAATTGCATAAAGAAAGGTCAGAAAATAGATGATTATGATTAGCAAATAATGAAAAGTCTGAATATGCCCGAAACAGGCGCTGGTTTCCTTGATCTGAATAACAATTAATACGCCTAATAATATTGAAATAAATAAAACCCTCAAAAGCATGAGGGTCTTAAGCCGGCTTGAGAGTTCTGATTTAATGATTTTATACCTGTTGTTGATCATACCTGAAAACTATCATACTGCTGAGGCCATTTTAAAGATGGGCAGATACATGGCTATTACCAGTCCGCCGATACTGCCGCCAAGGAATACCATGAGCAATGGTTCCAACATAGAAGTAAGGGCATCTACCGCAACGTCAACCTCCTCTTCGTAAAAGTCAGCAATTTTTCCAAGCATGGTGTCAAGTGCACCCGTGGCCTCGCCTACCGAGATCATCTGAACTGCCATACCAGGGAATAATTGGGATTCAGAAAGGGGTTCGGCAATGGTTTGTCCTTCGGCAATACTACTTCTGACATCAAAGATAACTTCTTCCAGGATAACGTTGCCTGACGTTTTCGCCACAACTTCCAGCGCATCCAGAATAGGTACGCCACTGCTTATCATTGTTCCGAGTGTTCGTGTAAACCTGGCCACGGCAACTTTTTTTAATAATGGACCGAATACAGGCAATTTTAATGCAATAGCATCTGTTTTTTTTCTCCCTCCCTTGCTTTTCCTGTATTGTTTTAAGAGAAAAATAACCGCTATAATACCAGCGATTACGAAATGGATATTCCCTTTCACAAAACGGCTTAAACTTACAACAAACTGGGTGGGAGCAGGCAGGGCCGAGCCAACACCTGCAAACATATCTTCAAAAACCGGTATAACAAAAACCAGGATTACAGTAATGACTATAATTGCAATGGCCATAACAACGAGGGGGTATGTCATTGCGCCTTTTATCCTGGATCTGAGCTTTTGCGACTTCTCAATATAAGAGGCAAGGCGCTGCAAGATTATATCCAGCATTCCGCCGACCTCGCCTGCGGCTATCAGATTTACAAAAAGATTATCAAATACCTTGGGATGTTTTTTCATGGCGTCAGCGAGGGTGGAGCCTCCCTCGACATCTCTGGTAATCTGTTTAAGGATATTTTTAAAGGTCTTGTTTTCCATTTGTTCGGAAAGGATTGTAAGACCTTGTACAAGAGGAAGCCCGGCATCAATCATAGTAGAGAACTGTCTGGTAAAAATAACGATATCTTTACTGGTAACTTTGGGTTGCAGAAAAGAAACATTTTCAAGGAGATCTTTGGGTTTTTCTTTGAGTTTTTTTACTCCGAGATTACGCCGCTTTAATTGAAGCCTGGCAATTTTTTCATTCGCCGCCTCCAATTCACCCTTCAGTGTTTTTCCTTTTCTTGTCTCGGCGACCCAGGTATATACAGGCATGTCAGCCTCCTGATCTTATCCCTCCGGGAATTGGTTAAGGAACAAGGACAAATTAACTTCCCCAACTATACATCACAGCTTCAGGCCATCTTTGCCCGATCTAAAAGTACAGAAATCTTGAAACAGCTCACTATTCCTGCAACTTTTACGCTTTTAGATCGGGCAAACCTGACCTGAATCCGTGCGCCTGCCCGGGGATGTTATTTCGTCCCCGTCCCTAAGTATCCACCCGGAAATAAAGAAGGGACAATAATAAATTGTTCGATTCAAAAATGATCAACTGTAAAAAACGGGAAGCCGTCCACGGGGCATTTCTTTGCATGTCATTGCAAATGAAGCGAAGCAATCTCATAGTTCCTCATACGGCAATCCAGACAAAAAGTACTATTGGCGCTCGTTCCCGCGCTCTGCGTAGGAAAGGATCCCAAACGGGCATTAACAGTCACTGTCTCTGTAACCGGCATATAATCCGTGAACGGTTATAAAAAATACAATAATTGAGAATGCAAAATCCGGGCCTGATTAACAGCGCAGACTTTATGAAATATGAATGGTTAGAGTGTAACTTTTTTCGCGGGTTAAGCGGTAAAAGATGAATGAATTACCAAAGGTTTTTGAGAAATTTCAGCATTATGCAAGATTAAATTATGTAAAATAACATGTCAAGGACTCCATATTCCACCCTGTTTTCTGTTTTGTCAACGGGGAGTACCTTAGACAGACTTCCATCAAAAGCTAACCCTGAACGAATAGACCCGGAACCATTGAACGGCCGCGAATTTATTAATTGACCATTTATTAATGATAGTTTAGATATTATCATTGATAAAAGATATTTTTTCATCAATCCTTAAACTGGTTCAATGTGAACTATTCAATTTTATTTAAACCGTTCTTTTCGTTTAGAAAATTTAAAATGGAATGAATTATACACTGGAGGTTATTTATGGATATAGATACGAAAATAAAGGAACTGAAAAAAAGAAATCTTGCAGCAGAGCTGGGAGGTGGCCAAAAGCGTATTGATCAGCAGCATTCCAAAGGAAAGATGACTGCAAGGGAAAGAATTGACTATCTTCTTGATAAGAATTCTTTCCAGGAAATTGATAAGTTTGTTGTCCATCAGTGCCATGACTTTGGTATGGAAAAGAATAAAATGCCCGGAGATGGAGTAGTTACCGGCTATGGGACGGTTAACGGCAAGCAGGTCTTTCTCTTTGCTCAGGATTTTACCATGTTTGGCGGTTCTTTGAGCGGCGCTTTTGGAGAAAAGGTCTGCAAGGTAATGGACCTTGCACTTAATAATGGCGCTCCCATGATTGGATTGAATGACTCTGGAGGAGCAAGAATTCAGGAAGGAGTTGAAAGTCTTTCAGGCTATGGGGAGATTTTCAGAAGGAATGTATGGAGTTCCGGGGTTATCCCCCAAATATCTGTTATCATGGGACCTTGCGCCGGAGGCGCTGTTTATTCTCCAGCGCTTACCGACTTTACTATTATGGTCAAAAAAACAAGCAACATGTTTATTACCGGCCCTCAGGTTATCAAGGAAGTTACCGGAGAGGAGGTAACCACCGAGGCGCTTGGAGGCGCTATGGCCCATAATACAAAAAGCGGGGTCGCCCACTTTGCGGAGGACTCCGACCGGGCCGCGCTTGACAGAGTCAAGAATATATTGAGTTATTTGCCGCAGAATTACCGGAAAACACCTGATGTGATTGAATGCACGGATGACCCGGAACGGACGGATAAAGCGCTTAATGATGTGGTGCCCTTAAACCCGAGAATGCCTTACGATATAAAGGATATTATCCGATCTATCCTGGATAATAATGTCTTTCATGAAGCACATAAATATTTTGCGCAAAATATGGTTGTTGGTTTTGGACGTCTAAACGGTATTTCAGTCGGAATTACCGCAAATCAGCCTAAGTTTTTTGCAGGCTGTCTGGATATAAAAGCCTCTGTTAAGTGTGCAAGATTCGTCAGGACGTGTGACGCATTCAATATTCCTTTAATTACATTTGTCGATGTTCCCGGTTACCTGCCGGGTGTCAACCAGGAGTACGGGGGTATTATCAAGTATGGCGCAGACGTTATATTTGCCTTTGCAGAAGCTACTGTTCCAAAGATAACAATAATAACCAGAAAAGCATATGGTGGCGCCTACATCGCAATGTCAAGCAAACACCTTGCCGGAGATATAAGCCTGGCATATCCCACTGCTGAGATAGCTGTAATGGGGCCTGAAGGGGCTGCCAATATTATCTTTAAAAAGGAGATTGCAGAGGCAGATGATCCCGTTGCGACTAAGCAAAAACTGGTAGACGAATACAGAAACAATTTTGCAAGCCCGTTTAAGGCTTCCGAGAAGGGATATATTGATGGAGTTATTTTACCCGAAAACACTCGGCCAAAGGTAATCAAAGCCCTTATGATGCTTAAAGAAAAATATGTTTTACTCCCGGAAAAAAAGCATGCAAACATCCCCTTTTAAGGTTTAGTATCCTGTAACTGTTCCCGGGTTCATGGTTCAGAGTTATTAACTCATTTACATTTGACGCACACAAGATGCTTCAGTCTCCATATAGTACAGGTATTTTTTTGACTTGGAAATATATTGATATTAATGGAAGACGATTCATGGATTACGTCACAACTGGTAAAGACAGGAGGCTGTCCGGGAACAGCAATTTTTTCCAAAATCAAGGCCTGCGAAAAAAAATTACCGCAGGTATATGGTTAATATTCCGAGGATAATTTTTTCGCATAACGCAGAGTTCGGGAAAAGGGCATTCCCGGACAGCCTCCCAGATAGTTTTCGTTCAGGCGCTGTTTAACAATATGACCTAAAACCTGCATAAATTATTTTCAAGAAGAAATTTATCCTTTTAATATCAACGAATTATAGAAATGTTGTGCTTGTATAATACGCATTAATTTGATGCTGCCATAAAGGTTGTGATTTTTGAAAAT
>JAGGXA010000076.1 GCA_021163285.1 Deltaproteobacteria bacterium
CCCTTAAAGAGCGCCGATTTTACCGAATCTGCGGTGTTGGCAAGGACTTGAAGTATCGTAGTACGTCTGCGCCCTTGCCGCCTTGCACCTGCCTGCAGCAGGCAGGTCTTCGGCAAACTCGACGCTTGCAGGATTTAGGTGTTATTATTGTGCGAACCCTTATCGGGTCACGGCCAATGATGCTGCACGGGAAGAGAACGTTTGTTATTCCTCTTCCCAGTTATTAATGTCTTTATTGTTATCCTCACCACCCGGTTCGCCGTCAGAGGCATAAGAGATGAGATCAAAATCGCTATGATGAAGTCCGGGACAAAGATATATATATTCATTTCCCCAGGGATCTTTAGGAATCCTGCCTTTTTCCATATATCCTCCCTTTCTCCAGGCGCGGGGAAGTTGCCCGACTGACGGCTCTTTAACAAGCGCTTCAAGACCCTGTTCAGTGGAAGGATAGACTCCATTATCTAACTTGTACATTTTCAGGGCGGTCTCAATACTCTCCATCTGGATTTTCGCCTTCATCCTCCGGGCCTCTTCCGGTCTTCCCATAATTCTCGGAATAATAAGGCCTGCCAGGATCCCGAGGATCACTATAACCACCATTAATTCTATTAGTGTAAAGCCCTGTTTGTCATTGTAGATATCCTTTACCATAGATACCTCCGTTTCTCTTTTATCGTTAGTCCTTTAAAAAATGTTCAATTTCGTTCGATCTCAAGGAAAACAAAAATTTTAACAGCAGGAATACATAGAGTATTTTGAGTATTAAAATTTGAGCCTGACGCAGAAATCAGGCGAAAGGGCGCGCTTTGCAAAGGACTCATCGTATCATCTGGTTCATCTCAAATATGGGAAGCAATATGGAAATCACTATAAATCCAACTACCAGGCCCATACCAAGAATCATAACAGGCTCAAGCATTGAGGTCAAGGCCATTATCTCTGACTCTGTTTCACGCTCATAGATGTCGGCTATCTTATTCAGCATCTTCTCCAGTTCCCCACTCTGCTCCCCAACAGAGATCATTTGCACTGCAATGGGAGGAAACCAGCGGCTCCCGGAAAGAGGCGCAGCAAGGCTTTTGCCTTTCTCAATCTCTTCCATGGCGTTATCAATAACTTCAGTTATCAGGGTATTGCTGACAATATTTCTAACGATCTTGAGAGCCGGCAAGAGTATAACACCGCTTTGAAGCAGACTGCCAAGCGTCCTTCCAAACCTGGACATGGACATCTTAATACTGATAGGCCCTATAACAGGGCTCCGCAGCTTTAACCCATCCCATATATATCTCCCTTTTGGGGTTTTTATTAATTTTCTAATCAAAACGATGCTTCCAATCAGCACAATAAAAAGAAGCCACCAGAAAGATTTCAAAAAGCTGCTTAAACCGATCAGTATCAAGGTCGGAAGAGGCAGGGACTGATGCATATCGCTAAATATTTTGGTAATATTAGGCACAATAAATGTAATCAGGACGAAAAGTATCAGGGTTCCGATAATAGACATAAGTACCGGATATGCCAGCGCTGCTTTAAAACGTGCTTTCAGGGCCTGTTGGTTTTCACTGAATTCCGCCAGTCGGTCCAGAACCAGATCGAGCGAACCGGAGGCCTCACCTGCCCGGACCATATTAACATATATTTGTGAAAATACCCTTGGATGTTGAGACAGAGCAAAAGCAAAGCTGTTTCCCTCATTTACCGCTTCCTTGACCTGTGCCATGATTTTCTTGAGAATGGGATTTGAAATCTGGGATAATAATGCGTCCATGGAGGCCACAAGAGTTATACCTGCCCCCAGTAATATAGATAATTGACGTGTTATAGCTGAAAGCTCCCCAGGTTTTACCCGTTTAAAAAAAAGAGAGACTGAAGTTGACCTCGAAGCCTGTTCCTTTTGTTCAGTTAAGGTCTCCGTTACCTCGATCGGGTAAATTCCCATCCCTCTGAGCTTCTGGCGTGCCGCCACAGAACTGTCGGCATCAATAATGCCATTTACATTTTTACCGGCCTTGTTTAAGGCCATATATTCATAAACTGACATGGTTAGACTTCCGGTAACAGTTTACGGTTTACAATTGCGGCTACTAACGTAACTTTGCAGGGTGGATTAAGCGCACCGAATCCACCAAAAAGCGGAAAGTGTCCCGCTTTAATTTGGTAGAAAGGGCAGAATCCATTTCTGCCCCCCCCCCGTATCATTTTTGACGGACATGGATGACAGGGCAGATATTGATGATAGGGCAAATATGGATGATAAGGCGGATATGGAATCCGCCCCTACTTCCGAATGTTTTAACCTTTCACAGGTTCCGGGTTTACCCGTTCATGGTTACCTTTCGCTCATTCTCTTTCATCAATATTACAAATGGATAAACCTGCCTGCGTTCATCTGTGTGAATCAGCGGCTAAATTGTTACACCATATTTAATGATGAGCCTCAATAAAAATATTTAGCTTTAGGGGACGTTCCTTGACATACTAAAGGATGAACAGTATTATAGATATTATTGAGCCACTTATTTGAGCCACTTATACATACTTATTCAGGTCTTGGTCATCGTTCCGGCCACCCGGCAATAAATTGACGGGCTATTGTCTGTCTCCCCGATGGTACTTATACACTACCCGCAGGGACGATAGATAATAGCCTGGGGTTGAAACCTCAGGCTGCAAATGGCCGAAACGATGATCAAGGCTCTTATTTTACATTCGCTTATTGGAATAATATCATTTGACATATGTGGCATCCTCCATTTTTACTTTACACTTGGCAGAAAAGTGGCAGCGGCATCCTGCCGCTGATTTAAGAGGCTGTAAGCCTCTTCTACAGTTTACAATTTTTAGTTCCAATAAAAGTGTCAACTACTTTTACCTCAAAATGAAGGATGCCGCCATGAAGCCAAAATGGAGGAAAGTCTCTCTTTATTGGTAGCAGAATTTTCCTGCATTTTTCAACCGTTAACTGTGAACCGATAACCGTGAACGGTTACTCCTTTTCTCTCCATATTGCCGCTCCCAAATTTCTGAATTTTTTTTCAATTGCCTCATAACCCCTGTCTAAGTGATAGATACGATGCACTTCCGTCCTGCCTCCTTCAGCTACAAGTCCTGCCAGTATCAGGGATGCACTTGCCCTGAGGTCGGTGGCCATTACAGGGGCGGGAAGGAGCCGATCCCTGCCTTTTATCAAGGCCTGATTCCCGTTGATTTCAATCTCTGCACCCATCCTCCTGAGCTCACTTACATGGATGAACCTGTTCTCAAAGATGCCTTCCCTGATCATGCTCCACCCCTTTGCAATACACATAAGGGCCATGAACTGGGCCTGGAGGTCAGTAGGAAAGCCGGGAAAAGGCATGGTTTTAATGTCAGAGCTTTCTATGATATCAGTTCCTTTTACATGGAGACCGTTTCCATTTACCTCCACAAAGGTTCCGGTTGACCTAAGCTTTTTGATAGCCGCTGACAGATGTTCCGGACGGCAACCCTCGATATGAATATCGCCCCCTGTCATGGCGGAGGCGATCATAAATGTTCCTGCCTCTATCCTGTCGGGTATAACGCTGTGCTCTGCCGGATTAAGTCTTTTTGTTCCATGAATAATGATGGTATCAGTTCCATCACCTTTAATATCCGCCCCCATTTTACGTAACATATTTGCCAGATCCAGGATTTCAGGCTCTTTTGCGGCATTTTTCAGAACCGTTTTGCCGTGCGCTGTTACAGCGGCCATCATGATATTTTCAGTGCCCGTTACAGTTGGCAGATCAAAAAAGATATTCGCACCTGTCAGCCTGTCCACACTGGCATTGATATAGCCCTGTTCCAGGGACATATCAACGCCCATATCGGCAAGGGCCTTCAAGTGAAAATTAACCGGTCTGGCGCCGATTGCACAACCTCCCGGCAAGGATATCCTCGCCTTACCATACCTGGCAAGGAGAGGACCGAGGAGGAGGATTGATGCCCTCATGGTTTTTACCAGGTCATACGGAGTTTCACAACTTGTGAGGTTATCAGAATTCACCTCAAGTATCCCGTGATCTTCGCGGAAGCTGACCCCTAATTTTGACATAATACTCTTCATTGTCTTTATATCTCTGAGCCGGGGAATGTTATGCAGCCTGTGCCGGCCTCCGGTCAACATGCAGGAGGCAATAATTGGAAGAGCGGCATTTTTTGCTCCGCTTATCCTTACAGTGCCTTTTAAAGCCTTTCCTCCTTCAATTATTATTTTTTCCATTATAATTTATCTTCTTCCGCGCTTCGCTTTTACTCCAATGCCTTAAACCCCGAACCATTGAACCCGCAAACGGCTACCTGATTTTTTAGTGCCGAAATAGAAATGAATCCTTCGTTCCCACGCCGGAGCGTGAAAACAAAGGATGGTGAATGATTACAATAATATTGCTATTTAGTCAAAGAATGATATTATCTCTACATTAATTTATTGCTGCTCGTCAATATCACATTTAACGTAATTGCTCAATAAATTGGGGCAAGGGTTTGCGTAACAATACCTTTACAGAATTAACGCTCAGTTTCAGGTTAGTTTCGGTAGATTTTGAAGAGCAAAAGGTGCAGGAATAGTGGACTATTTCAAGATTTATGTACTTTTAGATCGCGCAAATATAACCTGAAACTGGGCGCCAATTTAAAGGTATTGTTACGCGAAGAACCCTAAGCATTGAACAAAGCACCTCAGGATCGCACCGTTGTTGCGAGAAGTGAGGAAACGAGACAAGGGGGGTATGAATGAATAAACATGAAACCGAATTAACTGTGCTCGACCAGATCGCTTCTTCAGATAAGGTACGGAGAAAAATCATTGATGCAGCAAGCGCTCTTTATGCCAAAAAAGGCTTCACAGAAACATCTATTCAGGAAATTTCAGAAAAGTCTGGCGTGAGTCTGCCTGTTGCGTATCACTATGTGAAAAAAAAGACTGAAATCATGCGAATGATTATGGAGGATTGTCTTAATCTTTTTCAAGACAGCCTGACCAGGCAGATCAAAGACATTGATGATCTTGTGGAGAGACTCGCTATTGCGATCAAGATATATTTTAAAGTGGTTGACCGGCAGAGAGAAAAAGTGCTTTTGATTTACCAGCAGTCCGGCTCACTTGACAGGGTGTGCAGGTCAAAAGTTAAACAGCTTGAAGTGGATGTCAGCAATATTTTTGAAAAGATTATTGAGGAAGGAATAGCTCAGGGAGTCTTTAAAAAAGTTGATACGGATTTAATGGCCTACAATATTATAATGATTGCTCATATGTGGATTCTCAAGAGATGGCATTTTAAACACCGTATAGATCTTGATAAATATACCGACCTTCAGGTTAAAATAATCATGGATGCACTTAAAAAATAGGTAATCTTTCACGGGTTCAGAGGTTCAAGATTCCATTCTTATCCCTGAACTGCATTGTGGCCTATCATTTCAGGGCAGGCACAGGGGCCTGCTCCTGCTTCGCCGCCGCAGGGGCTACCCCCTGTGATTGCCCATTAGAAAAATATCGTCCTGTGCAGTTAGCCATTAGTGTTTAGCCGTTAGCCGTTCGCATTGAAAAGAGGTGGAAAAAACAGATTTCAGAGAACTTAATCAACAGGTCAATGAGGCAAAGAGGATGTTATTTCTCCTCGTCCCTAACCACGCAGGTTACTCTTTTTTCTTAAAGATAAGCAAATGTCTTTTGTAATCCATTCCGGGCAACTTGTAGGGTATGGATTCATGGAGAATAAGCCCGCATTGCTTAATAACGTCTGCACATTGTTTCAGGACATTTTCAAAATGACTCCCCTGAAAATTCAGGATTATACCCCCGGGCTTTAGTAAAGGAGCGCATAATGCGAGTGTATTTGAGAGATGGGAGAACGCCCGGGCGGTAATGACATGGTATCCCCCTGGATGGAGCATGACATTCTTCCCCTTTTCAACTCTCCCCCTTACCACATCTATATTTTGGATTCCTGTAAGGCGAATGACATGTTTCAGGAAAGCAGCCTTTTTTGATTTAGGTTCAACAATGTGGGTATCAAGCCGGGGCTTTAATATCTTTAAGGGGATTGCCGGAAATCCTGCCCCTGAACCTGCGTCAAGGAACCAGCCGGATTCCGGTAGAAAAGGCGCTGGAATGAGTGAATCGATGAGAAGTTCATTAATGATCCTCTCAATAGAGGAAAGACCGGTCAGGTTTACCTGTTTATTCCACTCCCACAATTCATTAAGGTAAATGATCAGGCGTTCGATCTGAGGCCATGACAGGCTTATTCCAAAATCACGGACCCCTGAGATCAGGGCAATCTTTTCTTCCTTTTTCAATATCAAATAATCACCCTTTTTTTGACTATTGCTACCGCTTCCTCAGAGGCATCCACTATCTGCAGGAAATCCAGGTCTGATTCGGATATGTTTCCTTCTTTTAGCATAGTATTTTTTATCCAGTCGAACAAACCACTCCAATACTGCGAATCTACGAGTATAATTGGAAATGATCTTATCCTCTCCGTTTGTATCAAGGTAAGGGCCTCGAAAAATTCGTCGAGCGTGCCAAAACCTCCCGGCATAATAATATAGGCCACAGCATATTTAATGAACATGACCTTTCTGATGAAAAAATATTTAAAACCAAGCCGAATATTGGCATATTTATTCGCTTTCTGTTCGTGGGGAAGCTGGATATGGAGACCTACCGATTTTCCTCCCGCTTCCGCGGCCCCTTTATTGGCTGCTTCCATAACACCAGGTCCACCTCCGGAAATGACGTTAAAACCGTTTTCAACTAATAAACGGGCAATTTTGGTTGTAATTTTGTAGGTCCGGCTGTGCGATTCCACACGCGATGAACCAAAAATGGTAACAGCAGGATAGGCCTTCGGCAACAGGTCAAAGCCTTCCACAAATTCTGCCATTATGTTGAACATTCTCCATGAGTCCTTCAACGTGAAATCATCAATCAGATACTGTTTATCATTTACCATCAGGTATGAGCTCTCCATTCATAAAAAAAGTGTAAATATTCACACCCTCGTTCCAATGCTCTGCGTTAGAACGTATTTTGAGAGGCTCTGCGTCAGCCTGCACCGAAAACACTGGACGTTCGAATATACGTTACCATGCCGGAGCATAGCAACGCAGGGAAAAACATATTGATTTATTCAGTTTTATTATATATTTTACAAAGTTACACTATAATATTTTTTGATAAAAAAGTGTCAAGTATAAATCGATAAAATCTTGTTTAAGCATAGAAAGCATGGTATGAAATTCATAACGATAAATAAAAATAATTTTTTTTTGAATCTTAAGAAACAAAAAAGGCCCTGGCAAAATAATTACTTAAGCATGTATTCCACCCAATGGGATGGAATTACAACAGATCCGGATCTGATGATGATTCCTGTTGACGATCATTTAGTCCATAGGGGGGATGGCGCATTTGATGTGATGCGATGTGTCCGCGGCAGCGTCTACCAGATGGAGGAGCACTTAAAACGGCTTGAATGTTCGGCTAAGGCCATATTTCTTAAATTCCCTCCTGTTTATAATCATATCAGGGACCTTATCAAGAGTTTGATCTTGATCGGGGGTGAAAGGGACTGTGTAATCAGAATCATTTTGTCAAGAGGGCCTGGGAGTTTCAGTACAAACCCATACGACTGTCCTTCAAGTCAACTTTATGTAAATGTCATCCGTTTTCATAGCTTGCCCCAGAAATATTATAAGGATGGCATCCCTGTGATTAGCAGCAGCATACCAATCAAAAAATCTTTTTTTGCCAATATCAAATCGTGTAACTACCTTCCAAATGTTCTCATGAAAATGGAGGCAATTAGGTCAGGACATGAATTTTCTATCTCTCTCGATGAAGACGGATTCCTTGCTGAAGGATCAACTGAAAACATTGGTGTGTTAGGTGATGACGGCGTCCTGAAATTCCCGGGATTTGAAAGAACCTTGTCCGGGATAACCGTCAGTCGTGTTGTCCAACTCGCTGGTGAACTTGTGAAGGAAAAGATAATTAAGGATGTGAAATTCACAAGGATATTACCGGAAGATGCCTATAATGCAAAAGAAATGTTCTTGACAGGCACTTCATTAAATATCCTGCCGGTAATTACTTTTGATGGAAAACCTATCGGCCGGAGCATACCAGGGCCGATTTATCTAAGGCTGTCATCTCTGTTGTGGGAAGATATGACCGGAAACAGTGATCTTTTGACAGAGGTTCTTTAGAGACGAGGACGAAATAATATCCCCGGTTCCCGTTTCGTACCCCTGACAGGAGGCTGCCCGGAAATAGCAATTTTTTTCAAAACCAAGGTTTGCTAAAAAAATTACCGCAGGCATATGCTTGATATCGGAGTTTCGCAAGCTCGCTTACCTCCGGGGATAATTTTTTGAGCATAACGCAGAATTTGTGAAAAAGGGCATTCACGGACAGCCTTATGGACTATTACAACATTTCTTATTCCACGGCAACCTCCCTCAGGAAAAATAATATGCCACTTTTTGGCGCTCACATGTCTATTAGCGGAGGCCTGGACCAAGCCCTTATAAGGGGAAAAAAGGCCGGGTGTCAAGTAATACAGATATTTACAGGGAATACCTCCCGCTGGATTACAAGCAAGTTGCAGCCTGCCCGGATTTGCTCATTTAATAAAGCACGTACGGATACATCTGTTAAGCCGGTAGCTGCTCATGCCGGTTATCTGATTAATCTTGCTTCAGCACGTTCCGAGATCCGGGATAAGTCTTTTTCCGCCCTTTTGGGCGAAATAGAAAGAGCTGAGGCATTGAAAATCCCTTATCTTGTCATGCATCCCGGCGCTCATCTTGGAGATGGCGAAGAACCTGGTCTTAGACGAATTTCATCTGCCCTTAAAAGGCTCCTTAAGAAAACTCCGGGTTTCCGTCTAAAAATACTCCTGGAGACTACGGCAGGGCAGGGATCCAATCTGGGTTATCGCTTTGAACATCTGGCCGAGATCCTGAAACGTTCAGATGCAAAAGAACGTATGGGGATCTGCCTGGATACATGTCATATCTTTGCAGCAGGCTATGATTTCCGAACAAAAAAAACATATAACAAATTGATAAAAAGTTTTGATGATATCATCGGGTTGAGTTATTTGAAACTTTTGCATATTAATGATTCCAAAAAAGAGCTAAATTCGAGGATCGACAGACATGAACATCTGGGATACGGCCTTATTGGAAAAGAAGGACTTTCTTTTTTTGTGAATGATCCGATATTGAAAGATCTCCCGTTTGTGATAGAAACTCCAAAAGGTAAAAATAAAGAGGGTATTGACTGGGATATATCTAACCTGAGGTTTTTAAGAGGTCTGATATGGCCTTAGGAACGAGGACGAAATAACATCCCCGGGCAGGCGCACGGATTCAGGTCAGGTTTGTTCAATCTAAAAGCACAAAAGTTGCTGGAATAGTGAGCTATTTCAAGATTTTTGTACTTTTAGAATGGACAAAAATGGCCTGAAGCTGTGATGCATGGTTGGGGAAGTTAATTTATCCTCGTTCCCTTAGTGCTCGCGCAAAAATTACTGAATTCTAAACGGTTATACGCAGAGGAAGCAGGTATGCCCAAACTCATCGTGATTAACGGGCCGACAAAAGGCCGTTCTTTTGACCTTAACGCCGAGGCACTCTTTATTGGGAGATCTTCAATAAACGATATTCAAATTAAAGACAAAGCGATTTCAAGAAAGCAGTTGAAGATCTTCAGCATAGGCAATAAATTCTTTGCGGAAGACCTGAAAAGCACCAACGGCACCTATATAAACGGCAAGATAATTACACCCGGGGAAGGTTTTGAATTGTCCGAAGGAGATACGATTTCAATTGGTAATACCTTTATCCGATTATGTGAGGTTGCTCAGGCTAATAATTCTATTTCAAAAAAAATCCCGGTTCGACACTCAACCGGATTATCAAACAAAAGAGAGCGGCCATTAAATGATCGGCGTGATGCATCCGGTTCGTTCAACAATCTTAATCTGTTATACAAAATTTCAGAACTTCTCAGGCAACCGATTAGTATTGATGAAATTTGTGAAAAAGTCCTGGAATTTCTGCTTGCTAATCTACCGAGGATCGATCTGGCGGCTATCTTTATATTTGATAAAGAAAAAGAGCAAACGAAGAAGGTTATTTCAAGGTCAAGAGGGAATAACGAAAGAGATACAGACCGTTACAGCCGGTCTATTGTGGATAGGGTCTTGCGTAACGGCAAGGCGCTCAGGATGTCCAATACCCGTTTTGAAGCGCCTTGTGATTTATCGCATACTATAAGCGCGAGAAAAATCGCATCAGTCTTGTGTGTTCCAATGATCAGTAATTCAAAACTTATAGGCGCTATATATATGGATTCTGTCCAAGGTCCTTACGGATTCCGAAAAAACGACCTTATGCTGCTCAATACTGTGAGTGGTTCCCTTGCGGTTACAATTGAAAAAGCAAAACTTGTAACCATATTAGACCAATTAAAAAAAAGTAACCGTTCACGGGTTTAAAGGTAGAAGGTAGAAGGTTAATAACTTATGGATTCCTGGACATCCTTCAATAAGCTCAAAAAACAGTTTACAGTTTGAACATTTCTTAGGTTTGAAGGATGCCCGAACTTCTAATTTCAACGTTCCGTGAACGGTTACACCAGCCCCTATTTTGTTTCAGGCTCTTCCGGTTCTAATTGAAAATCTCCCATATCCATATCGTCCTTGTCTTCATTATCAATTACCATGGTTATCATATCAGTATCACTAAATGTGAGGTCATCTTGTTCAGTATCAACTTCGGATGAACTCTCATCAAGTAACAAACTATCAAGATCGAGTGACAACTCATCATCTTCTTGCGATATGGATTCTTCTGTTCCCGCTATATTTTTTCCTTTTTCATCTAAGGCAAGATCTTCCAGGTCAAAAGAGAGCACTTCACCCTGAAATTCTGACTTCTCAATGATTGAGGGAGCTTCAGCATCTTTTTGTTCAGCGGATTGTCGGGGTTTATCATTGCCGATATCTTCAAATTGATAATCAGTAACCGGCTCTATCGGGTCAATTTCATTTTCGCCATCCAAAATGTCAGAACCTGCAAAATCGTTTGTGACATTCATCTCTCCTGCCTGTCCTATTCCCTCTGCCCCTTCAGAATCAAAACCTAAAGCCATGCCGTGGTCTTGTGATCGTCCCTGGTCTTCATCGACACCTCCTGTCAATGCGCCCAAAAGGGCAGGAAAGCTAGGTTTGTAATCAGGAAGATTTAATCTTTTCTGTTCTGTTGAAATATCCTTATTACATTTTGGGCAGACCTGGTTATAATCAAAACTGATATAACCACATTTTGGGCATTTCATTATCTAACTCCTGTTTTTCGTCCATCCAGAAACGGCTATTCTTCACGATTTCCGAATCAGACTCAAATTTTTATTTTTGAGAGATCCCTTAAATATTACTCCTTTTTAAATAATACCTAAATCCTGCATAAACTATTTTCAAAAAGGAAGTTAGGCTTTTAATATCAGCAAGTTATGGGAATGTTGTACTTGCATGATACGCATCAATTTGGATGAGGCCATAAAGGCTGGGATTTTTGAAAATAGTTTACCCTCCGGGAGCGCCGATTTTACCGAATCTGCGGCGTTGGCAAGGACTTGAAGTATCGTAG
>JAGGXA010000042.1 GCA_021163285.1 Deltaproteobacteria bacterium
ACTTGAAGTATCGTAGTACGTCTGCGCCCTTGCCGCCTTGCACCTGACTGCAGCAGGCAGGTCTTCGGCAAACTCGACGCTTGCAGGATTTAGGTGAAAAGTAAACTGTTCAGCCTCCGATTCACACAGATGAACGCAGATAGGTTTAAATACAAAGAACTCACGTAACCATTCACGGGTTCAAAGGTTCAGGGTTTCATTCTTATCCATGGGAGGCTGTCCAAGATCTGAATATGAAGCTGATTGAAAGTTTTAAACCGAAATTCTGGGCTTATCAAAATAAAACAATAGGCCCGTTAAGGCGCGAATTTAATCTGCGGCGTTTGTGGAGACTGTCATCTTTGCTGACGGCGCTTGTTGCTCTTGTGCCCTTAATCATTGTAACTCTGGTTGATTACAAAGTTACTGAGAAGTCAATTGAATCCGAAATTATCTTGCGCACATCACGTCTTGTATCTAATACCAAACGGGCGGCTGCATTTTTCTTCGCCGAACGTAAAGCAGCGATGAATTTTATCATTCAGGACTATAGCGTTGAAGACTTAAAAAAACAGTCCAGGCTGAAATCAGTTCTGGAACACCTGAAAGAAGGATTTGGGGGTTTTGCAGACCTTGGAGTAATCGACTCCCTCGGCATCCAGCAAACATATGTGGGGCAGTATAATCTAAAAGGCAGGGATTACAGCAGGCAAGAGTGGTTTAAGACAGTACAGGACCGCGGCATCCATATAAGTGATGTATTCTTAGGGTACAGGAACGTGCCTCATCTCGTTATTTCGGTCAAGAAAGACATCCCTTCCGGTTCCTTTTTTGTCCTCAGGGCCACCCTTGATATTGATACTTTTATCAATAATGTTATCGCTGCGCTCGAAGTTGGAAGCGAGGGTGACGCATTTATCATCAACCACAATGGCATTCTCCAGACACCATCCCGTTCTCACGGCAGAATCCTTGAAAAGATTTCCTTGCCTGTCCCGGAATATTTTTCAAGAACAAAGGTGCTTGAATTAAATGATACTCATGCCAAACCAATTGTTGTCGGCTATGCCTATATCGCGGACACGCCATTTATCCTCATGATTGTTAAACAAAAGGAAAACATAATGAAACCATGGAACAAGGCCCGCTCCCAGCTCACCTGGTTTCTTGCTGCAAGCATTACAATTATTCTGCTTGTAACCATAGGCGTTTCCACTTATCTTGTAAACAAGATATACATGGCGGATCAGAAACGCATTATAGCAATCCACGAGATGGAGCACTCTAACAGGATGGCATCCATTGGCAGGCTGGCTGCAGGCGTGGCTCACGAGATCAATAATCCACTTGCCATTATAAATGAGAAAGCAGGTCTGATGATGGACCTGTACAAATTCAAAAAGCATTTAAATAATGAAGAGAAAATTACAGGACTTATAGATAGCATTTTATCGTCTGTTGAAAGGTGTGCGACTATTACAAGTCGTTTGTTAGGATTCGCGCGTCATATGGATGTAACCGTTCAGTCCGTTGACCTTCATAAGGTTATAAACGATGTACTCGGCTTTATGGGCAAGGAGGCGGAATTCAGATCACTATCCATCTCCGTAAATATCGCCGACGACATCCCGAAGTTTGATACTGACAGGGGCAAACTGCAGCAGATATTACTCAATCTGGTTGATAACGCCTTCGCAGCCTTGAGCGATGGCGGCAGTCTGGATATCATCGCCAGACGCAAGAGTGAAGGATTTGTTGACATTATTGTAAAAGACACCGGGCACGGCATGTCTAAATCAGACATAAAACGCATTTTCGAACCATTTTTTTCAACAAAAACCAAAACAGGTGGAACCGGCTTAGGTCTCTCAATTACATATGGGCTTGTAAAGGAACTTGATGGAAAGATCAATGTTCGGAGTAAAAAGGGAAAGGGAGCAACCTTTACTGTAACCCTCCCCCTCAAAAATCCAAAAGAATTAATAAAACAGAGAGGCGCTTAAAATGCGGGTATTATTAGTAGATGATGAGCATGAACTGGCTTCCACCCTGGCAGAACGTTTATCCATAAGAGATATCGAGGCTGACTGGGCAACCGGAGGGGAAGACGCTCTCAGGCTTGCAGAAGAAAAGACTTTCGACATAGCCGTGCTTGATGTTAAGATTCCCAGGATCAGCGGTTTTGAACTGAAAAAAAGATTGCATAAAAAATGCCCTGACTTAAAATTTATCTTTATGACCGGGCACGGGTCGGCGGCAGCTTTCAAGGCAGGCGCGGCTGAAGCCGGTCCGGAAAATTACCTCACCAAGCCTGTTAATATAGATACGCTTATCAAAAAGATGAATGACGTCCTCACAAGTTAGGAATACATTTACCGCGCATGAATATAAGTCAAAATCCAGCGTAATATTTATGTGATTTATTTTCGGATCTTTTGAATAACGGAACTGAAAGGAAATAATCTGTGCATATCGCACAGAATTTTTGTTCGTCTTCAAGACGGGCAAAAGGGCAAGCAGGATGCGTAGATTATTTTCTGTAAGTTCCCGAAGGTGTATTATGAGTAATGAATGGAGGATAATCGGAGAATCCGGTCTTCAGTTTTTTGGTACAGCCAGTGCTTCAATTTCCCACGAAATAAAAAACGTCCTTGCTATTATAAATGAAAACGCCGGACTTTTGGAAGACTTAACTTTAATGGCTGATAAAGGTATGCCTCTTGATCCGGAACGACTCAAGAAAATAGCAGGAAAGGTTTTGGGTCAAATACGGCGTGCAGATAAAATAATAAAGAGCATGAACAGATTAGCGCATAGCGTTGATGAACCAATAAAGAATGTCGATTCGGTTGAAATTCTGGAACTTATTGCGGCCCTTTCTGTTAGATTTGCGGCCAAGCTTGGCGTAACTCTTAAGGTCATGCCTTCTGAAGGCCCCGTAAATATTACAACTAATCCATTTTTTCTGGAAAATCTGATCTGGTTGTGCCTCGATTTTGCCATACACGCGGCGGGCCCCGGAAAAACAGTTGAACTTATCACGGAAAATGCTAAAAAAGGCGTACGCATCACGTTTGCACGTCTTGAAGGCCTGGCTGAAACCCAAAGGCTTGAATTCCCGTCAGAACAGGGAAATGCCCTGCTCAATGCCCTAAATGCTGAAATCGGACAGAATGCCGGAAATGGGGAAATTATTCTTATGTTACCGGCAAAAACAGAATAGGCGGCTATCCTGATTTTCACCTGCGATATCATACTGAGGCGAAAATCGTTGAGAATTCAGGTCAAAATACGTTCGGAAATAAAAGGCACTAATATAACGCCCAATCAAAAAAGGAGATGAACCATGTCGGAAAAAGTCTTGCTCGTTGACGATGAAGAGGATTTTGTGGAAGCACTGGCCGAAAGGATGGAGGCCCGCGGGATGGATGTGACAACATCAGTCACTGCCGGAGATGCCCTCTCGAAAGCGCAGGAAGGATCATATGACGCTATTATACTGGACCTCCAGATGCCTCAAATGGATGGCCTTGAAACGCTCAAAAAGATCAAGGAGATAAAACCTGAACTTCAAGTCATATTGCTAACCGGCCACGCAACCGTGGAAAAGGGAGTAGAGGCCATGAAACTTGGCGCATCGGACTTTCTCGAAAAACCGGCCGGTTTGGATGAACTGACCGAGAAAATAAAAAAAGCCCAGGCAAAGAAAATGATCATTGTGGAAAAAAAGAGCGAAGAAAGAATCAAGAAGATTCTCATAGGCAAGGCCTGGTAAGATACTGTGCGCTGCTGCAAAGTGTGCTTTTTTGTAAACGTTCACGGATTTCGGGTTCATCCGATCAGAATTATCTTTCGCTCATTCGCTTTCAGCAATATTAAGGGACGAGGACGAAATAGCATCCTCAAGTAGGCGCAAGTTAGATATGCGCGCATACACCAACGCAAGAATGGTGAAAGAGCCTGATCTATCCGGAGACAATCAGGCATATTGCAAGGCAGAAATGGTCCCTGGATTTAACAGATATTTTTATGGCAACCTAATTGCGCATCAATTTTGAGTCAACCACACTGCATAGTTTGGAATCAGCTATATAAATAAAGTCCTCATTTATCAAAAATTCCCGTAAACTGTCCCGGTTAGGTATGTGAGAGCTAATATCTTGTTGATTAACATTGAATGTCTGATAACTTATCGGAACATGTCCATCC
>JAGGXA010000012.1 GCA_021163285.1 Deltaproteobacteria bacterium
AGGGATAAAGGGCGGTATGCTCCTTTATGAGAAGGGTAAGGAATGAGGGCGTCCTTCATTTTGAGGTAAAAGTAGTTGACACTTTTATATCGAACAAACCTGACCTGAATCCGGGCGCAAATTCTGTAAAGTTATCTTTGCGCGAACCCTAAGGAGGGCATAATGGCTTTGGTTGAAATCGATAACATTTCTAAAAATTATCAGATGGGAGAGGTTCAGGTGCAGGCGCTTAGAAATGTAACCCTTTCTATTGAGGAGGCCGCCTTTATATCGTTCGTGGGTCCTTCCGGAAGCGGCAAAACCACCATGCTGAACCTCATCGGATGTCTGGATAAACCTACGAAAGGAAAAATTACCGTAGACGGAAAACAGGTCAATGATTTGGATCGCAAACAGGGCGCAATTTTCAGAGGTTCCATTTTCGGATTTATCTTTCAGGCCTTTAACCTTTTTCCGGTGCTGACCGTTTATGAGAACGTGGAATATCCACTGGTGATGATTAAAAATGAGCCGACATTAGACCGCAAAGACAAGGTGCTGAAAGTACTTGAAGCCGTAGGGATGATCGAGCAGCGGAATAAACGTCCTGATCAGCTTTCAGGCGGTCAGAAGCAGCGGGTAGCCGTGGCGAGGGCGCTGGTGACCCGACCGAAACTGGTACTGGCTGATGAACCAACTGCAAACCTTGACCACAATACCGCAGTAAACGTAATCCGTCTTATGCGGGACATGCGGGATGAATTTAATACGACATTCATCTTCTCCACCCATGATTCCGGCATTATGGAAGAGGCGGAAATCATCCACACTCTTGAAGACGGCCGACTTACTCACTCAACACCACGTCCATTAAGGGCTCGCGCAAAAACAATTTAACATTTTGGCATCTCATCTTCAGGCCATTTTCGGCAGATTTTAAAGAGCAAAAACCTTGAAATAGCCCGCTATTACTGCGCCTTTTGGTCTTCAATATCTACCGAACCTAACCTAAAACCGAGCGCCAATTCTGTAAAGTTATTGTTGTGCGAATCCTAAGGAACGGAAAGGGAGGGGAAAATGATGCGAATATTTAACATAGCCGTTCGAAATCTGATGCGCTACAAGAGACGAACCCTGCTCACCTCTATGCTCATCACACTGGGAGTTACGATGGCCATTCTTTTTTCAGGCCTGTCCGGATCATTCAAGTCTATGATGATCGGGCGGATTACCGATGCCAACCTTTCCCAGATACAGATTCATAAAAACGGGTATGTTTCGTCCATGGATTCAGTTCCTTTAAACCTCAACCTTAACAGTAAGGAATATGCCAAAATCGATGATGTTCTAAAAAGTAATCCCTCTGTTCATGCCTGGGCGCCAAGGATAAAGCTCGGTGCCATGCTGAGTAACTATTCAGAGGCCACCAACATCCGGCTCAATGCCATTGATCCGGAAAGAGAGGTTGAGGTGTGTCCTGCTGTGGGAAACCGGATGGCATTCGGTGAAAATGACAGGAGGAAGGAATTGATCCGTCCGGGGGAGGTTATTCTTCCGGACAAACTGGCCAAAGGGATGAAAATCCGGTATGGGGATACCGTGGTGCTGGTTGCAAACAACAAGGATGGTTCTGTAAACGGACTGAATTTCATCGTAGCAGGGATCACTGAGACCGTTGTCGGTCCCCAGGGCAAAGAAGGCTACATGCATATCAAAGATGCCCGCGCCTTGCTGCGCATGGAACAACCGGAGATCACGGAAGTGGCTGTGCGTCTGAATGATTTCAATAGGCTGGACCTCGTTTATGAGGATCTCAAATCAGCGCTGAGCAAGTTTAAAAACAAAAATGGAAAACCGGCTTTTGAAATTCACACCTGGGAAAAACTTTCCCCCTTTTATAATATCGCCAGAATGATTGATCTTATGTCCGTAAGCATGAAACTCATTATGGTTTCAATTGTGCTTATCAGTATTTTAAATGTCATGATCATGTCGGTGTATGAGCGGGTCAGGGAGATCGGGACCATGTCTGCTATCGGAACGACCCAGGGTAAAATAATGGCTCTTTTTCTGACTGAGGGGGTCACTCTCGGGTTGATCAGTATCGCAGCAGGTACTATTATCGGCCTTTCAGGGATTTTTCTTCTGAATGTTTATAGTATCCGGTTTTCTTTCGGCAGGAATGACAACCTGCTTTTGGAACCTTCCATCAGTTTTACTGAACTGTTCCGGCTGGCTGCTATTGTACTGCTTATTTCGGTTTTTGCCAGCCTGTATCCAGCTTATAAGGCCTCAAAGATGGAGCCGGTTGATGCCCTGAGGCATGTGTAGCCTTTTTTTGGTTAAAGCCCCGGTAATTAATCCCATGGAAGGAAAAAAATGATAAAAAAATTACTATCAATGATTTTGATGTGTATGTGTCTGTGCCTTGCCGTACCAGCCTGTTCAGATGACGGGGATGCAATCCTTCAAAAGGTGGATCGTAACCTGAACCCTGAAGCCTTTGAGATGTACCGTAAGCTGATCAATCTTGAACCGGATGGTTCGAAAAAGGAATTTATAATGTACTCGATTAAAAAAGGCCGGGACAGGATTGCATCCGTTTTTATATCCCCTGCGAGTGAAAAAGGGCGAGCTACTTTGCGGTTGGGGGAGAACATATGGCTTTACATTCCGAATGTGGGCAAACCGATCCGCATTACCAGCCTCCAGTCGGTGACCGGGGGAATATTCAATAACGCTGATATCATGCGGCTTGACTACAGCGCTGAATACAATTGTGAAAAAATGGAGCAGCAAGAAGGTCTTTTGATGCTTCATTTAAAAGCCAAAACCGGATCTGTTGCCTATGACAGCCTTAAAATGTGGGTGGACGATAAAAAGCTTCTTCCTGATAAAATAGAATGTTTTGCTTCTTCCGGAATGCTGATCAAGACACTCTATTTTAAAAAGATTACGGATTTTGGCAATGGTCTTGTACGTCCTGCCGTGGTTGAGACAGACAGCCCGTTACATAAGGGATATAAGTCTATCATGGTCTTTGTCAGGATGAAGAAAAGAGATCTTCCCGATGAAGCTTTTACCCTTAATTTTCTTTCCAGAGTAGAAAACCTGCGATGAGTAAGGCGCTGTTTGTCCTTAGCGTGTATGTGGCCGGCCTGGTTTTCATTTTTTTACAGCATGCTTTTGGCCAGGGTGAATATAAGTTTGACCTGGCGGAAATTGAAAAGGAGATCAAAAAAAAACCATACCACATCGGCGGTTTTCTGGAGTTTAGACCGGTTCTTTTCAGTCTGGATCAGGAATCTGCCTTCCACAAACTCCGATTCTTTGATCAGGACGAGGGGACAACCCTGGAACAATATAATTTTGGTCTTCGATTAGAGGGAAGTTATCAGAAGGGCATTGCGAGTCTATATTTCAGGACTGACAGCAGGCTCTGGTACGACTATCAGGGCCGGGACGGGGATATTGATCTCCAGGAAGGGTATCTTTCCTTAAAACCAGGCCCTATCTTTACCCTTGAAACAGGCAAAAAAGTTGTTCAGTGGGGAAAGGGCTATGCCTTTAATCCTGTCGCCTTTGTTTCGCGCCCCAAAGACCCCGATGATCCTGCAGAGGCCCTGGAAGGCTATTATGTTGTCATGGCCGACTTGATCAAGAGCTTTGGAGGTCCCTTAAAAACTCTGGCCTTCACACCGGCAATCCTGCCGGCCACGGAATCCATAAACGATGATTTCGGTACACTAAATCACATCAATTTTGCCGCAAAGCTCTATTTTCTTCTCTGGGACACGGACCTGGATATTCTCTTTTTCACCGGAGAAAGCCGAACTACCCGTTATGGTTTTGATTTTGCGGGGAATATCAAAACAAATTTTGAAATTCACGGGGAACTGGCCTGGATCACCGACTTTGACAAGAAATCAATAGACAGCGAGGGAAATCTTTCCACCGAAGAGTCGGATATCCTGAGATGCCTTTTAGGTATTCGATATCTTACCGCCAACGAAATTACGTTTACAGTTGAGTACTATCATAATGGTGGAGGAATTGACAAGGACGACGCTGAGAACCTTTTCAGGTTTGTTGACCACGCGTACGACACATTTCTTGATACCGGTGACAGTGTACAGCTTGACAAAGCAGCCCGGTTGTCCCGGAGCACCCTGGCCGCCTTAAAACCGATGCGCGACTATCTATATTTTAGAGCCGGTTGGAAAGAGCCGTTTGATATCCTTTATTTTACCCCGGCAGTGACTTCAATTATCAACTTGACTGACCGGAGTCTGTCCATAACTCCCGAACTCGTATACAGCCCCGAAACCAACCTGGAATTAAGATTACGCGGCACTTTTTTGACAGGAGACAAGAATACCGAATACGGCGAAAAGCAGAATGACTATAAAGTGGAATTGAGGATCAGATATTATTTCAATTAAGGACAAGGACAAAATAACTTCCCCAGGCAGGCGCACGGATCCTGGTCAACATAAAATTCGGTTATGAATAAAGATTGGACGGCCCAAATCGGATAGGATAGATAAAAGTCAATGTGAACAGGGCGTATGCATCCTGTTTGCCTTCTCAGCAAAATCGTCATGGACTGACTCAACTCATCGTTATAAAAGGCTCTTTATAGCCAGGCCGGCCATCATCAATTGGCTAATAGGTGATTGTCTTATATGCCGCCGGCCCATGATGTTTTTGATCAGGGTATCATATATTTTGCCCTCTTTTTTTACTTCTTAAGGATATTGGACCCGTGATGAATAAATCCAATCAGGATATAATTGCTTTCCGAGACATTTTTCCAGTTCATTGGGCCAAAAAAAACCAACCTCTCGTGTTGAGTGGTTGGTTTTAGGAGGAAAGAGTAATTAAAGAGTAATTGATGTTGTTACCTTAAGTAAAAATGCAAAATGCTTGCCAATTCGATAAGTTTCCTTGAGGATACGTGTAATTTGCCGTTTTTTAAGGGTTTATACGCAATGTGGCGCTCTGTCCTTTTTTGAGTATATCATTATAAAGTATAATATTTTGTACCATAAAATTGCCAAACAGGAGTGTAGTTATATAACCATTTGAAATTACAGACAATATCAAAGTACAAAATTTTCAACCTCTATACTGTGATATTGTACTTCTTCATTTTGTGCTTGATCAGACTTTTTGTAATCCCCAGCCTCTTTGCAGCATGGGACTGAACGTTATTACATTGAAAAAGAGCTCTCCTTATCAGCTTTTCTTCGATCTTCTCAAGTATTCCGGGCAAGGATACGTTTGGCGGGATAAACCTTTCGATGTCAAATTCGGTCTCTGCCTTTGTAAACCCCTGAGGCAGGTCATCAAGAGTAATTATTCCGTCTGAATCAAGTACTACAGCCCGTTCAATAACATTTTCCAGCTCCCTGACATTGCCCGGCCATGAGTGATTATACAGGGCCTTCCACACTTCAGGGTGTAATTCGATTTTCTTTTGATCCTGATTCTCTCCATACTTCTTAATAAAGTACCTGACAAGCAGAGGGATATCGTCGATTCTTTCGCTTAATGGAGGCACCTCTATATCCATTACATTAAGCCTGTAATAAAGATCTTCCCTGAAAAGGCCGTTTGCCACATCTTCTTTGATATTCCTGTTGGATGCTGAAATGATACGTACGTCTACCTTAATGCTCCTCGTGCCGCCCACCCTCTCGAATTCCATCTCCTGCAGCACCCTTAGGAGCTTGACCTGCAGCAAAAGAGGCATGTCACCCACTTCGTCAAGAAAAAACGTCCCTTTATCAGCCAGTTCGAATTTTCCTTTTTTCATGGCAATGGCCCCTGTAAAGGCCCCTTTTTCATGACCGAAAAGTTCACTTTCAAGAAGGGCTTCGGCCAGACCTCCACAGTTGATTGATATGAAAGGAAATTCTTTTCTCGGGCCGTTATAATGAATAGCCTTTGCAATGAGCTCCTTTCCCGTGCCGGACGGCCCTGTGATAAGGGTGGATGCCCTGGATAGAGCAACTTTTCTGATGAGATTATAGATCTTGAGCATTGGCTTGCTTTTGCCGATGATATTATAATATTTATAACGATCCAAAAGGGCCTCGCTAAGGCGTCTGTTTTCCTTTGCGAGCCTGTAATTTTCAAGCGCCTTTTTGATGATAATCTTTAATTCCTCATTTTTAAAAGGCTTGGTGATATAATCAAATGCATCTTTTTTCATCGCCTCTACAGCCATCTCGATCGTTCCATATGCCGTCATCATAATAACCGGAAGTTCAGGTCTTATTTTTTTACATTTTTCGAGAAGTTTCATCCCGCTTATCCCCGGCATCTTTATGTCAGTGACAACCAGGTCAATGTCGGATTCCCGTATATGCTTAAGAGCAGCAGATGCATTATCAGCAGTAATAACTTCATAGCCCTCCGGTTCCAGAATTGCCTCAAGCACTACGAGATAATTTTTTTCATCATCTACAACAAGGATTGTGTCCATAGCATATTCGCAACTGTTTACGGGCAGAAGGTGAAAGGTTGAAGGTTCAGGGTTAAGGGTTTGCGCAACAATAACTTTCCAGAATTGGTACTCGGTTTTAGGTCAGGTTTGTTCGATCTTAAAGTACGAAAGTTGCAGGTATAGTGAGCTATTTCAAGGTTCTTGCTCTTTAAAATCTGCCGAAAATGACCTGAAAATAAGGGTATCCTTCATTTGTAGTTTACACTTTCTTGATGTTCGTTCTTGCCTGGTTTCCATGCTCCAGCGTAGGAACTCCCATATAATATGCATTCCCACGCTGGAGCGTGGGAACGAGAAGTAGCATTTTATATTAAAAAGAGTAAACTGCTTTTGAGCTTTAATGAAGGATGCCAAAATGAGATGCAAAAATGTTAAGTCATTTTTGCGCGAGCCCTAAATGGTAATAGATCATGGATTCCTGTGTATGCGGAAATGGCGAAATATGGTTGCAAGACTCTGTTTGTTGTTTATATGTAAGGACTTTTAACCTGTTGAAATCAGGGCTCTTTCATATTTTGGTGTGGCAGATCGATGGTGACCTTTGTCCCTTCCCCCTCTTTGGTTTCAATATGTATGGAGCCATTATGTCCCTCGATTATATTTTTTACAATGGAAAGTCCCAGCCCGCTTCCCCTGACCTTGGTTGTGAAAAATGGATTGAAAATACTATTCAGGTCCTTTTTGTTTATTCCACAACCTGTGTCGGTAATATCTATCTCGTAATGGTCTTTTTCCTCCCGAATACAGAGATTCATAGAACCACCTTTTTCCATAGACTGGATAGCATTAAGAAAGATGTTAAGGAAAGCCCTGAAGAGCATTTCAGCATCTGCCTTTAGTTTAAAAGAGCGGCCGTTTATATTGTTATTAATTGAGATATTTCCTTTGTCTAATTCAGGCTGCAGAAGTAAAAGATTTTTTTCGAGAATTTGTTCAAGATAACAATCCTCAAACACCGGTTCATGAGGATGGGCAAAGTCCAGAAACTGAGTGATAATATTATTAAGCCTGTTTGATTCTTCTACAATGACACCGGACAGCCTTGCCCGGGTCTCATTTGTCTGGGATATATCACTCATGAGCTCCGCGGTGCTCCTGATAATTCCTAAAGGATTTCTGATTTCATGGGAGACCCCTGCACACATCTGGCCCAGTGCGGCAAAATGCTCAGCCTGATTTAACTGGGTTTCAAATTCTCTTTGTTCTTTTGCCTGTTTGTTAATAATCATCTCCGCCTTATGTACAACAAGGATAAGGGCCAGGAATATCAGTCCCATAATCAGGATAGATAATCCAACAATGAGATACTGAAATTTAACAATAGAATGGTATTCTTTTGTCAGGTCCTGAATCAGTTCAAAGACACCTAATATATACTCTTTTTTACCGGAGAAAGGATCGAATCCTCTTAAGGGTATATATGTCCTCAACTTTTTTTCACCCTCTTTCACCTCAATTCCAAGCCCCCAGAGGTCATTGCCGCCTGTTATGAAATGTGAAGAATTTTCCCCCTTAACAGCTCTTTGATATCCCTGCGACTTTTTTACCTTTTTTCCGAGAAGCTCCGGATTAGTGCTGTAAGCTATGATACCTTTGTGAGTATCATATATGTTTACCATATCTATATTAAAACTGTGAATAGTGCTTTTTACAATCTTGCCCATCCATTCGGATTGCTTTTTTTCCCTCAACCTGATCTTTCCAAAACGCATGGTGACAGGCAGTACAAAATTTTGGAAGACCTGGTGGTTAAGATTCTCACCTAATAAAAGGGCATAGTTTTCATGATTCCTCATCAGAACATCTTTGGCCTTCCGGGAAATAACCATTGAAAAGGGGAAGCTGAATATAAGCAGGACAATAAAGCTTGTATAGGCAAAATGTTTTGCCAGCCGGAATTGATTTTTTTCTGATTGTGTATTTTGCCGAGATGAGATCATGTCTTTAATTCAGGGACTCGGAAATACAAAGATTTATCGTAACTGTTCACGGGCGATTGCCCGGTATCCGATATCGGTGCGATAGCATACCCCATCCCATTTGATTTGAGCTGCCAGTTTATAAGCCCTTTTCTGCGCTTCCGCAACTGAAGAACCTAACGCGGTGGCGCAGAGGACTCTTCCTCCGTTTGTGACTACCTCGTTGTTTTGAATTTTTGTTCCCGCGTGAAATACCTTAAGCCCCTCTTGTTTGTAATCCGGCAGCCCTGAAATTATATCTCCCTTTCGGTAACCTGCAGGGTAACCGGAAGATGCCATTACCACACCTAATGCCGCACGTTCATCCCATTCCACCTGCACCTGATCCAAACGATTATCAAGGGCAGCCATGCATAATTCCACCAGATCTGATTTCAGTCGAAGGATTATCGGCTGGGTTTCCGGATCTCCTGCACGGCAGTTATATTCAAGTACCTTTGGTATGCCGTCCCGCGTAATCATGAGGCCGGCATATAAAAACCCCGTATAAGGGTAACCTTCCGCTTCCATCCCCTTGACGGTCGGTTCTATAACCTCTTTCAATGTACTATTATAGATTGCATCGGTTACAACAGGGGCAGGAGAATATGCGCCCATCCCACCCGTATTTGGACCTTTATCTCCGTTATCCAGCGCTTTATGATCCTGTGAAGTAGCAAGGGGCAGGATGTGATTACCATCAACCATTACTATGAAGCTTGCCTCTTCACCTTCAAGAAATTCTTCGATGATTACCTTGCGACCTGCATCACCGAAAGCCTTTCCTGAGAGCATGCCTTCTACGGCAGTAAAAGCCTCTTCTTCAGACGCGGCAATGATCACGCCCTTTCCTGCAGCAAGACCGTCTGCCTTGATAACTATAGGTGTGCCTTGCTCACGTATATATGCCTTTGCCTTGTCTGATTGGGTAAAGGTCTTATATGTGGCGGTAGGAATACTATGGCGCGAGAGAAAATTTTTTGTAAATACCTTTGAACCTTCTAATCGGGATGCCCCGCGGGAGGGTCCGAAACAATAAAGCCCTGCTTCATTAAATGCATCTGTTAAGCCTGCAACAAGAGGCGCTTCGGGGCCTACGATAGTCAGGCCTATGCCTTTGTCTTTCGCAAAGCTTACCATGGATTCTATGTCAGATACATCGATATCAACATTTTCAAGCCCTGAATCTAAAGCCGTTCCGGCATTTCCAGGGGCCACATATACTTTTTCAACCCTGCTTGATTGTGCGGATTTCCAGGCAAGCGCGTGTTCACGGCCGCCGCTGCCTATTACTAACACTTTTAACATCATCCATCCTTTTCGTTCGGGCTTACTTACCTGTTCATATCCGGCATCTGCTGCATCATACCGGGGAGAGACATTTTCCTGTATCCTGACGGGATCTCAAACAACGAATCAGGAAGGGCTTTCACCTCAATGTTTTTGTATTCAGTTATCATGTGACCGGATGAAGAATCAAAATCCATCTTGATTGGAAAGTTAAGTTTCTTTGAAAACCACTGCGTCATACTACCCGTAGATTTATTATGATAAACATATAAATATTTCTCACATACATAACCGTTAACTTTTTCTTTACCAAGATATTTTTTATTGGCCTTGTTTTCAATTTGTTCTTGATCTGTTTGAGGCATATTTTGGTCGCAAGCATTAGTCGGTGTTTCCATGTACATCTTATTTTCGGGCATAAGCATCCATACCATTTGTTTGTCTTTTCTATAAATCATAACCTGCTTTTTGCCACCCATAAACATTTCCTGCCTGAAGTCATCGCCTTTAATATAAATCCTGCCGTTTATAACTTCCTGTCCGACTGTACGGATAACATCCGCAGATAATTCAGCGGCGTTTAAAGGATTTGTCCGGAAAAAACAGGTAGTTAAAACCAGAAGAAAAATCAGGTTCAGAGCTGTGAAAAGTTTTTTTAACATTATAAGCTGCTCCTTTGTGTGAAATGTGAGGGGTTGCCCCAACCGTTAAGAGGCTCTGCCTCGCAATATAACCTGTGAGGCTGAACAACCTCAATTTCAAACCACCTTTCAAACCACCATTACATTATTTGAAATCATTCACAGGTTCCTGGTATATCCGGAATCTTTGAACGGTTACCGATTAGGGACGAGGACGAAATAACATCCCCAGGCAGGCGCGCGGATTCAGGTCAGGTTTGTTCGATCTAAAAGCACAAAAGTTGCGGGAATAGGGATCTGTTTCAAGATTTTTGTACTTTTAGATCAGGTAAAAATGGCCTGAAGCTGTGATGCATAGTCGGGAAAGTTAATTTGTTCTTGTTCCTTGCCATTATATTTATCATATCTCCCGGCCAAGTCAAGGGAACATCGTTCTATCCGCTTACATGCCCGGGATTTCCGTAAGGGACGAGGACGAAATAACATCCCCAGGCAGGCGCGCGGATTCAGGTCAGGTTTGTTCGATCTAAAAGCACAAAAGCCCCTTGACTGCTGATTGAAAAAAAAACGTAAAATGGAAACTCATAACCGTAAATAATTATAGATCTTGATATATAGCTTGACACCCTGCCCGCTTTTTGCCATATTTTTTATGAAAAAATAATATAATCGTTCATGGGTTTAATGGTAATAGCTCAATATTCAGGGGCCGCAGATACAACGCGGGAATGAACAGCCATGTTGCCGGCAACAGGAGTAAGGACTGTCAATGCCTGTTTGGCATGTATTCCAGCGCAGAGCGTGGGAATGAAATTCCTCCCGCATCCCACGTTACCACGCTCCAGCGTGGTAACGCATATCATTATAGCCTGAACCGTTATTGAATCTGTGAACGGTTACAAAATAATTGACTTGTCAAAAATAAAGAAGGAGAGGAGTATTATTAATGAGCAACATAAGTATAATCGGAGCTTATAATACCAAATTCGGATCTTTTGTTGAGAAAAACAGAGATACAGGGGAAATTACTGATACAAAATCGTATTATGATCTCCTGATTGAAGCGGGTCAGGGTGCAATAAAGGATTCCGGCCTTGAACCAAAAGATATAGACGGAATATGGGTGGGATCATGCTCACCTTCTCTTTTCCTTAATCAGGAGCATGTCGGCCCTCTTGGAGTGGAAGTTGCTCCTGATGACTTCAGGCTTCTTCCCACAACAAGAACGGAAGGCGCCTGCGCATCATCATCCCTTGCCATTTACAACGCGATCTACGGAATCGAATCGGGAAGATTTAACACGGTGCTGGTTATAGGTGTCGAAAAGATGAACCTGCTGAACACAAAAGATATGACACATGTCCTTGCATGTTCCTCTCACTGGCCTACGGAAGGAAGTCAGGGAGTGACATTTCCAGGGCTTTTTGCTGAATATGCAAAAGGGTATCAGGAACATTATAACCTGACCCCTGAAGAGTTAAGGAAGATGTTTGCCCACGTTTCCGCTCTTTGTTACAGAAATGCTTTTCATAATCCACTTGCTCATTTTGGTAAAGGCAGCCCGCCTGACAAGTTAGGTCTGACAAACGCTGATGCGATATTGAATCTTCCGGATAAAGGTAAGGGCAGCAATCCTTTTATAGCGCCTCCGTTAAGGCTCCATGACTGCTCCCTTGTTACTGACGGCGCCGCGGCCCTGGTATTGACCAAAACTGACAAGGCAAAATCAATCAGCAACAAAGTAGTTGAAATATCAGGGATTGGACAGTCCACTGAACGGCTTGCCGAAAATGCAAGGCCGAACATGTATAAATTAATGGCCGCTAAAAAAGCCCTCCAGGACTCTTTTAATGAAGCAGGAATGACAATGAAAGATATTGACTTCGCTGAGGTTCATGACTGTTTTACAATAAACCAAATCCTGTGTACGGAAGCTCTTGGTCTTTCAGAAGACGGTAAAGGCGGATGGGATTATATTGACGGAAAGTATACTGATGAAGATGAATGTCCCATAAACCTGTCCGGAGGGCTTAAAGCAAAAGGACATCCTGTCGGAGCAACAGGCGCTTCCATGCATGCCCTTGTATACAAACAGCTTGTAGGTGATCCAATAGGCCTTGCTCCAAAGAAAGGGACGCCTGAAACCGGATTAGTCCTGAATGTCGGAGGATCTGCTGTTACCAACTGCGCCACTATCCTGAAAAGAATTTAAGTTATTCGACTCTAAGGTTTTGCTCAGGAATAACTTTACAGAATGGGCGCTCAGGTTTAGGTTAGGGTTCGGAGTCTCGCAAGCTCGCTTACCTGGTAGATACGGGTTTGAAACCCGTATCTACCAAACCCCTGTTACTACGCCTTGAAGACGAACAAAAATTCTGCGCGATATGCGTAGATTATTTCCTTCCAGTTCCCTAAAATCTGCCGAAAATGACCTGAAGATGAGATGCCAAAATGTTAAGTTGTGTCCATCCATAAATTAGGATAGTTTGTTCGAAATTAAGGCGCTCTAAAATTTTAACCACAGGAATACATTGAGTATTTCGAGGATTAAAAATTTAGCGCAACGCAGATATCGGGCAGGTAAGCGAGCTCGCGAGACTCTGAAATAGCCATTTATGGATGGGTACTAAGTTATTTTTGCGCGAGCCCTAACCTTCTTTCGTATGGCAGGGCTTCAGCACTGTTGTGTACGCTATTTAACCGCATGATTTAACCGCATGGATTGAAAATTTCGGATCAGTGCGGTCATCCTTATTTTTATCTCTCAAATTCTAAATTAAGGGACGAGGACGAAATAACTTACCCGGGCAGGCGCATAGATTCAGGTCAGTTTTGCTCGATCTAAAAATACAAAAGTTGCAGGAATATTGAGCTATTTCAAGATTTTTGTACTTTTATATCGAGCAAAAACGGCCTGAAGCTGTGATGTATAGTTGGGGAAGTTAATTTGTCCTCGTTCCTAAGCCGGCCAACCGAAGATATCCAGGATTTATCTTTTATCCGATTACCATATTAAAAAAAAAGGTGATAAAATGGCAGAATCTGTAAAAGTAATTATTGAAGGCAAGACATACGAATTTCCTGTTGTAACCGGAACTGAAGGAGAAAAAGCCGTTGATATCCGGAAGCTCCGTCAACTAACAGGGTATATTACATATGACCCAGGTTATGCCAATACCGGTAGTTGCACCAGTTCAATTACATATATGGATGGTGAACAAGGCATCCTGCGATATCGTGGAATTCCAATTGAACAGCTTGCGGAACATTCCTCCTTTGTAGAAACATCATATCTTTTGATAAACGGCATGCTGCCGAACTTTGCAGAACTTCAGATGATGAAGGTTCAGTTAAATGATGCTTCCCTTGTGCACGAGGATATGCAGATTTTTTTTCAAAACTTTCCAAGGAGCTCGCATCCTATGGGTATTCTTTCCGCGATGGTAAACGCTCTTAGAAGTTTTTACCCTGAGCTGCCCATATCTGATGGATCAACAACCCAGGACATGATGCGCATTCTTTCCAAGGTAAGAACTATGGCTGCCATGTCATATAAGATATCACGCGGGCATAAGGTTGTATATCCTCGTCAGGACTTAACTTATTGCGCAAATTTCTTAAACATGATGTTTAATAGTCCTGTAAAACCGTATGATCTGGATGATGATGTCGTTAAGGCGTTAAATGTTTTCTGGATACTTCATGCCGACCATGAACAAAACTGTTCTACAACGGCTGTCAGGGTTGTTGGAAGCGGAAAGGTAAATATTTATGCTTCTATTTCAGCAGGCATTTCTGCCCTGTGGGGTCCATTGCATGGCGGCGCAAACCAGGCTGTAATCAATATGCTTACCCATATTTTAAATGACGGCGGAAACATCGCTCATATTATCGCGAGAGCAAAAGACAAGGATGATCCGTACAGACTGTCCGGTTTTGGTCACAGGGTATACAAGACATATGATCCACGCTCCAAAATCATAAAAAAGGTATGCGATAAAGTTCTTCGAAAACTTCATATCAGCGATCCTTTGCTTGATATTGCACAAAAACTCGAAGAAGTCGCGGTAAAAGACCCCTATTTCATAGATCACAACCTTTATCCGAACGTCGATTTCTATAGTGGAATCCTGCTGAGGGCCATTGGCATACCCACCAACATGTTTACTGTTATGTTTGCCATAGGCCGCCTTCCCGGCTGGATTGCCCAATGGAAGGAGAGCAGGAATGATCCCGACTGGAAAATAAGCAGGCCGCGTCAAATCTATACAGGAAATACAAAGAACGATTATATCCCCATTGATCAGAGGTAAGAACCTTTACGATTGCAGGATATGGTAAATAAGTTCTCACCCCTGGCGGAACGGTTACGGTTGAATGATATGCCAAAAAATATTTTTGAAAAAATTCTGGAAAAACATATAGTGGAAGGCCTGTTAGAGCCTGGGAAGGAGATTGGCATAAAAATAGACCAAACTCTGACGCAAGACGCAACAGGCACAATGGCGTACTTGCAATTTGAGGCCTTGAATTGCAATAAAGTAAAAACAGAATTTTCAGTAAGCTATGTTGATCATAATACGTTACAGATGGGATTTGAGAATGCAGACGATCATCTCTATCTAAAGACCGTCGCGTCGAAATATGGCATCTTGTTCTCAAAGGCCGGCAATGGCATCTGTCATCAGGTTCACTTAGAGAGATTTGCAAAACCCGGCAAAACATTATTGGGATCCGACAGCCATACTCCGACAGCAGGAGGAATATGCTCGCTTGCTATCGGCGCCGGCGGTTTAGACGTTGCGGTGGCAATGGCAGGCAAACCTTTCTATGTAACTTGTCCAAGAGTAATCAACATTCAACTTGAAGGGAAACTCAAGCCTTATGTAACAGCAAAGGATATCATCCTAAAGGTATTGGAAATTCTTACGACAAAGGGGAATACAGGTTTTGCCATAGAATATTCCGGAGAATCCCTGGAAGATTTAACGGTTCCGATGCGTGCAACAATAACAAATATGGGCGCCGAGCTGGGTGTAACGACCTCTATCTTTCCAAGTGATGAGATAACAAGGGACTTTTTAACAAAACAGGGAAGAGAAGACAACTGGGAAGAAATAATCGCAGATACAAATGCGCACTATGAAAAAAAAATAAAACTGAATCTATGTGAATTAGAGCCTTTAGTTGCAAAACCCCATTCTCCTGATAATATAGATAAAATAGAAAACCTGAAAGGCAAAAAAGTGGATCAGGTTTGTATAGGAAGCTGTACAAACTCAAGTTACGAAGACTTGATGACAGTGGCGGAAATTTTGAAAGGAATGAAGATCCACAATGATACCGAACTAATCCTGGCGCCGGGCTCTAGGCAGGTATTAGAAATGATGTCGGAAAACCGGGCTTTAACGGAATTAATAAAATCAGGCGCAAGAATTGCGGAATCAGCGTGCGGCTTCTGTATAGGAGCCGGCCACTCTCCAAAAAGCAAAGGCGTCAGCCTGAGGACAAACAACCGTAACTTCCTTGGCAGATCAGGGACTAAAGATGCTGAAATCTATCTCGTCAGTCCGATTATAGCCGCAATATCAGCTTTAACCGGAGAAATCACAAGTCCTGAACACATAGACATTCCTGAAATTTCTCCTCCTGAAAGATATTATATAGATGATGACATATTCCAAAAACCGGAACTTAATGGTGAAGCAATAAAGGGCCCCAATATTCAATCGTTACCAGTCTTCCCGGAATTAGATGAAACCCTGAAAGGTATTGCAATAATAAAAACAGGTGACAAGATAACGACAGATCACATAATGCCGGCAGGTCCGAGGTTGAAATTCAGATCAAACATAGAAAAATATTCCGGCTTTGTGTTTGAAAACACGGACCCTGAATTTGTTGAAAGAGCAAAAAATAATCATTTGGCAAACATAATCATTGCAGGTTTAAGTTACGGACAGGGATCTTCAAGAGAACACGCGGCATTATGCCCTGCATACCTGAATGTAAAAGCGGTAATTGCGAAATCAATAGAAAGGATTCACAAACAAAATCTGATAAATTTTGGAATTCTTCCCTTATTTTTTGAAAATGAATCTGATTATAATAACATTGACCAGGGTGACGAATTAGAAATTTTAAATATCAAAGAAACATTATTAAGGAAGTCC
>JAGGXA010000075.1 GCA_021163285.1 Deltaproteobacteria bacterium
ATCGTAGTACGTCTGCGCCCTTGCCGCCTTGCACCTGCCTGCAGCAGGCAGGTCTTCGGCAAACTCGGCGCTTGCAGGATTTAGGTAATACTAATATGGTCGTTCACATTGGGAGAAGTTTTTAACCTCCTGCCGGATTTTTGACGTCCCGTCAATACACCAACTGAATTTTATCAACCGATGCGGTTCATTTCCTGTTTTCCACGCTTTTGCGTGGTAACGCATATCCGAATGTTTCGTGCGTTTCCCGCTCAGACCAGCGCAAAGCGCGGGAATGATAGCGGATGTGCAGTCAGGACAGGCTGTGCATATGTTTAATGAAGAGTGCGCCTGCCTTTTTACTGATGGCTGCAACAGAAGAATAATAAATGGCATATAACATGCAAATTTGCTTTATCATCATTCGGGAACAGCAAAGGCCAATTCCTGTGAAGGGCGGTATATTATTAATCTTGAACCGTGAACCCGTGAACGGTTACAAGCTTGTGAAGATGAAAATGTATGCGAATTCTCGTTGTTGATGATGACAAGGCAACCCTCCGTTTACTTGGTGATAAAATCAAGGATTGGGGTTATTCCGTGTATCCGGCTAATAATGGCACAGAGGCATGGGAAAGGCTTGAGTCGAATCCTGTAGATATTGTGTTAATTGACCTGGAAATGCCGGATATGGATGGGTTTGAGTTGTGCCGACAAATACGCAACGCCAATTTCCGGCAATACATATATGTTATCTTTATTCGTGGCAGGGATACACAGCAGGAAATTATTCGCGGTCTTGAAGGCGGTGCGGATGATTATCTGATAAAACCGGTTAATTTTGATGAATTACAGGCGCGTATTGAGATCGGAGGCAGGATTATAAGCCTGGAGAAAGAACTTAACCGTAAAGCGGATGTAATCAACAAAAATTATTTTCAGACTATCCATATGTTCAGCAACCTTCTTGAAGTATTCAACGAAGAACTTGGAGGGCATTGCAGAAGAGTCGCCGAATTATCGTTGAGGCTGGCAAAACGGCATCCTGATCTGTCTGAACAGGATTATCAGATTGCGGAGGCAGTTGGTTTTCTTCATGATATAGGCATGGTAGGACTGCCAAGTTCCATTTTATCCAAGAAAAGGACGGAAATGAATGGTGAAGAAAGAGAACTTTATCTTTCACACCCGGCGCTTTCCGAAATAATTCTGAAAGAAATAGAATTCCTGTGGCCGATTGCAAAGCTGGTCAGGGCTCACCATGAACAGGTTAACGGTTTGGGTTTTCCCGATGGTTTAAGCGGCAAAGAAATACCGCTTATCTCCAAGATAGTATCCGCGGCTTCCGTGTATGATAATCTGGTTCACAGGGGAAAAATCCCTTTGGAAGATGTCCATAATAATCTTCAACGTATGAGCGGATATCAACTTGAACCGGCCATTGTAGATTTACTCCTTGAGATCAATCTGGAAAATATACAGGAGGAAAAAGAGAAGGTCTTTCTTGAACTCGATTTGGATGATCTCACACAAGGGATGGTCCTTGCAAAAGATGTGCGCATGAAAAGCGGGGCAATTGTAATGCCTGCACGCATGGAGTTGAAAACATACAGCATTGATAAACTAAAAAGCTATCGTCAATTGGCCTGTGTCTCTAACAAGGTGTATGTCTGTAAATGATCTATGAGATAAAAATATGGATATAGCAACATTGATCGGCCTAATAGGCGGGAGCATACTTGTCCTTTCGGCGATTGTTATGGGGGGAAGCGCCCTTATTTTCTTAAATATCCCCGGTATATTGATTGTCGTAGGCGGAACAATTGCTACATGTTTTATCAAGTTTTCCTTGAATGATGTCATCAATTCAATGAAAGTGGTTATGAAGGCCTTTATGGTTAAGCTTGAGCCGCCGACCGATATTATTATTAAAATGGTAGGTTATGCAAAAATTGCAAAAAAAGAGGGATTGATTGCTCTTGAGAAAGAAGATCCCGGAGAAGAATTTGCGACCAAGGCAATTCGCTATCTGTCGGACGGCTATGATGAAGGCCTTATAGAGGATATGCTGAACAAGGATACCAGGCTGACTGTCCAGCGCCATACCGTAGGGCAAAACCTGTTTAAAGGTATGGGCGATTCAGCTCCGGCATTTGGAATGATAGGAACGCTTATCGGACTTGTCCAGATGCTCTCCAGCATGTCGGACCCGAGCAGTATCGGACCTGCCATGGCTGTTGCCCTGCTTACTACACTGTATGGAGCTCTGATTGCCAACCTCATATGCTTACCCATAGCTGACAAGCTATCTATGAGAAGCAAGCAGGAATTAGATAACAAAAATATTATCCGTGAAGCTGCTATAGGGATCGCAAGGGGTGTGACACCAATGGTTCTTGAAGAATCCTTGAAAATATATCTGTCGCCAAAAAACCGTGAGAAAATGACCACGAAAAATAAAGGCGAATCGAAAAATGAGTGAAGAACCCTTTCAGAGCAGTGAAGAAGTAACAGAGGGTGCTCCGCTTTGGGTGGTTACCTTCGGCGATTTGATGAGCCTGCTTCTATGTTTTTTTGTGCTTTTGCTCTCTTTTTCGGAAACAGACCGCAACAAGTATAAGGAAGTCGCAGGGTCTCTTGAAAGGGCATTCGGTATCCAGCGTAAAGTAAAAACATTTGATTCTCCAAAAGGAATGAAAATAATTGCGAGGGATTTTGATCAGGATATTTTTCCTCCAAAAGAGAGATTGGAATTTGTTGTTACACAGGATGAAAAACAGATTGGCGAAGAACTGATTAAGGAGATCAGAACCGGTTTTGAAAATATGAAAGAACTGATTCAGGTGAATGTCGGCAAAAAGCAGATAACTATCCGCCTGATGGGTGAAACCGCTTTTGATTCGGGAAAGGCGGAGATTAAAGATCAAATGATACCTCTTCTGGAAAAGATCGGGTCTGTTCTAAAGGATTCCGAAGGGGATATTATAGTAGCCGGCCACACAGACAATGTGCCTATCAAAAGTGGTCCTTACAAGACTAATATGGAACTCTCTTCAGCGCGTTCCACCAAGGTTGCATTGTTTTTAATACACAGATCATCCATAGATCCCAGGAGGATAGCAACTATGGGCTTTGGAGAATACCGTCCAATAGAATCAAATAATACACCGAAAGGAAGGGAAAAAAACAGGCGCGTAGAGATTATCCTTACATTTCTTCCTTCAAGAAAATAAATTGAGTAGTAAGGAACGAGGACAAATTAACTTCCCCAACTATGGCATCACATCAATCTGTGCGCCTGCCTGGGGATGTTATTTCGTCCTCTCCAATACAACTCCAATGTCAACCAGGAAGGGCATCTTACCAATAATCAATTAATCTGAGGGTTATCTCAGGAGATCCAACTCTTGTTTAACCTTGTCGATATTCGATATTACTTTGTTATATAAGGGAGATGCAGGGTATTTATCAATCAATACTTGAAGTATTTTATAGGATGAAGAGAGATACTCTCTCTTTTTTTTTCTGTCCTCGGTATTTTTTGCCATCAGGTATAACCTCGCAGCCTGATTTCTTCTTTTATTGATAAGTTTTTCTATGGCAATTCTTTTTAATTCCTGAGTCTTATTGCTTTTCCCCTGCTCTTTTTCAAGGTCCTCAAGTTTTGAAACAGCCTCTTCAAATCTTTCTTCCTCAATGTATTTTTTTGCCAATGACAGGACATCCTCTTTTCTGGATATTTTGGATAGCTCTTCCTTGAGAAATTTTTTTTCAGCCTTGTCCAACCTCTTTATTCCCTGATCGATCATTTCGAATTCAGGGCCCGGGTGAGTTTGCTCTCTTTTTAATGCCAGGAGAGCCCTTGCCTCTTTAAACTTTTGCTCCCGGATCAGGCGATTGATTATTTTCATGAACTCAGTTTGATCTCCTGTTTCTGTCCGAAGCTGTGTTTGAGGGAACGTTTTTATTGATTCTTTGTCTGTTTTTGAGGCAATATCTTTCCTGACAGATTGGAGAATTGCCTCTCTTTCGTCAACATCGTCTGTTAATTTTTCATAGGTAAGCAGGGCCTTTTCCCTCATACCCAATCTGAGCTGGGATTTTGCGATCCCGGCCCTTAACGAGATAAGATCAGGCCTGCCTTCTATTTCTGATGCTATTGCCTCTCCAACTTTTATCGCCTCCTCAGTCATTCCTTCTTCGGCAAGAGATAGAGCGAAGAGGATACCCGTTTCCGGGTTTAGGGCATCAGGCCCGAATACGGTTTTCAACTTCAGAGTTTTATTGATAACACCCTTGTAGTCACCATCAAGGTATGCATCTCTGATCTCTTGAATCTTTGCCGTCAGAAAAGTCGTTGATAAAGCATAAACATGCAGCTTTTTTTCTCCCCTTGAGAAATATTCTTCGTCAATATTAATGAGGCCCCGGAAGATGGCCCTGATAATTCTGCGATATTGGGACGTAGAGAGTTCTTCCGTGGAAGAGTTTCTGATCAACCTGTATGAATCAAGAATATTTAAGGCCCTTTCTCTGTCATCTGCAGACAGATCACCTTTCTCTATAATCCCCGCAAGTGACCGGATCTTTTTATCAAGGAGTTTATCATCAAGCAAGTTGGGAGAAACAGCAGTCACACGCCTGTTAAAAATGGAATTACAGCCTGCGAAAGCAGGAATAATCAAAACAACCATGAGAAATATTAAAGTTATCTTTTTCATGCTATTATTTTCTCGTAAAAGTTCAGAGAGGTTATTGGTTAGCATCAGGGCTTCTTCCTTGAGGTTGAAACGTTGATTCAATCGGTAATGTTTTTCTGATGGACAACCACAGGGGGTTGCCCATCCGGCGGCGTAGGGGCAGGCCCCTGTGCCTGCCCTTCCAAAAAAATCCCAATGCACGGTAAAAACAATCTGTTTTTAATCAATCTTTTTGCTTATGTCTGTCCAATAATTGATTGTCTGATAATCAAAAGACCTGAATAATAGTGCTTTTCGCATTTGTATTTAATCTATGATTTCCGAGGTCTGAAGCAGGATCAATATTGCAAAAAAGCCTTTCTTTACAACTTGTTTTATATTTTACCTAAATCCTGCAAGCGTCGAGTTTGCCGAAGACCTGCCTGCTGCAGGCAGGTGCAAGTGGGCAAGGGTGAAGAGGTCCTACAATACTTAAC
>JAGGXA010000162.1 GCA_021163285.1 Deltaproteobacteria bacterium
GAAGTATCGTAGAACGTCTGCGCCCTTGCCGCCTTGCACCTGCCTGCAGCAGGCAGGTCTTCGGCAAACTCGACGCTTGCAGGATTTAGGTGATATGCAAAATGTAACATATAGAGAATTTAAGGTGCGATACAAAAAAGTAATTGATAAGGGACGAGGACAAAATAACATCCCCAAGCAGGCGCGCGGATTCAGGTCAGGTTTGTTCGATCTAAAAGTGCAAAAGTTGCAGAAATAGTGAACTATTTCAAGATTTCTGCGCTTATAAATCTGGCAAAGATGGCCTGAAGCTGCGATGCATAGTTGAGGAAGTTAATTTGTCCTCGTTCCCAACAGGGTAAAATGTCACTTTTTTGTATTACACCCGAATTTAATCAATATGCAAAAAAGTAACCACTAATGGCTGACTGCACAGGACGATTTTTTTATAGGTCAAGACTGAAACTGCATGATTCATCATCATATTCAAAATCAACAATTGCAAACTCAGAGCCCACGGATTTAAAGTGAAGATTCCAGTTTTTATACTGATCTCCTGCAAAATCACAATTGATTGTTCCAAGCCGCGCGTGTAACTTTAAAAGTTTCGAAATAACGGATTCATGGAACATAACCGTGATCCTGAACTTATCGTCATCATCAAGTTCATATTGCAGATCGTTTTCAGACTTGTTATTTTTCATTATAACGTAATTGTTCGCCAAGGGTACGAATTTACGGGAACCCAGTGTATGTAAGGTTTTAACCAAATATTTCGGTCACTTGGCAGGTCCTGGTAATTCCAGAGTCATACATTGATTTGACGGACCGCATGTTTTTGAAGTCATTTTCGGCTGTTTTCCTGAAGGACCGACACCAATAGCATGATTTGTCACGCTGACTACCCGTTCAAGGGATTCTGATTGACACTGAGGACAGACCAGATCTACTTTTTCATTCGTATTGATAAATAATTTTTCAAAAATCTCGCCGCATTGAAGGCATCTGAATTCATACATTGGCATTTTTTTGTGCTCCTAAACGGGTTTTTATGATAAATAATAAAGTAACCGATCGCAGGCTCAGGGTTCAGGCATTGAAGACCCGAAGTCTGAAGGTGAAATATAAGGATGTGAAGACATGCATACCTTTACAAATGAAAACTACATGTTTTTTTTGCTGAAAACATCTGTCATGGTAATAGCTCAGCAGGGATACAAACTTACGAGAACCCTTAAATACCTGCACAATCATAAATTTTAATTATAACTACCAGACGGAATAAAGTCAAATCAAACTCAAGATTAGCCGCCTGCCGGAGTTGCTGATTCTATTAATCATGGATTTTGGGAATATAGTCAATGCAGTTGCCCATAGAGATTATATAATCGGTTAATATCCCGAGGACAATTTTTTGAGCATGACAAAGAATTGATGGAAAAGGGCATTCTTGGACAGCCTCACAGGAAAGCAGGAGGGGGAGTGTCGCGTAAAATCATCAGCGGGCAAAAAAACCGTGAATTGATAACCGGGAACGGATAAAATTAATGATACTATCTTTTCATCCATGTTTTGAGACGGATATTCAGATTATTCCCGGCTCCGGGCCTTTAAATTCATCTGATCTTGAAACAATAACCAGGGCTGAAGCCATTATACTGCCTCAGGGATGCAGGGAAGAACTGTATAGAACATGTTCGAAACTGGATATGCCCATATTTCCGGATTATAAAATGCGTTTTGCTTATCCGGGGAAAGTGGGACAGAGTATTATGTTTGAAAATTTCGATATACCCCATCCGGGGACGGTTATCTGGAACAGTGTGAAAGAATTCAAAAAAACATACCCTGACATGAAGGCCTTGTCTCAGAAATTGCCTTTTTTTATAAAGGATGACAGGAGTCATGAAGCAGATGGCATTTTTTTCATTAATGATATACCATCTCTTTTAAAGGCATTGGAGCATCTGACAAACCAGGAAAGAATGGGAAGGCCCGGTTTTGTGAGCCAGGAATATGTGGCATCCGGCGGCAATGTGCTAAGAGCGGTAATCATAGGTAAGACGATTATTACTTACTGGAAACGGCCCGGCAAAAAAGGAGACATCATCACCACAATCAGCAAAGGCGCCATTATTGATCATCAATGGCGCCCTGATCTTCAGCTAAAGGGGGTTAACCGGGCTCAGGCCTTATCAAGATCTACCGGTATTAACCTTGCTGCAGTTGATTTTGTATTTAATCTGTCAGAAGAAAACCAGGAACCTCTTGCGCTTGAAATTAATTATTTTTTCGGCAGACGCGGGCTCGGAGGAATGGAAAATTATTATCAACTTCTTTTCAAAGCAATTAAAAATTGGCTTAAGGATACAGGATTAGATGCGGAATCGGTAATACTTGTATAGATTTCAAAAAAAAGAATTTGGACACGGATAAACACGGATTACTTAAACACCTGATCAGTTACAATAGGATAATAAATATTTTTGGTAATCGTTCACCATGGGGCGTAGGAACTTACGGAAACGATTACATCCTTTTATTCTTTAACCTTGACGTAAACCCTGCGTGACCTTGGGCCGTCAAATTCACAGAAAAAGATCTTCTGCCACGTTCCAAGAAGAAGTTGACCATTTTTTATAATTACTGTTACTGAACTTCCAATAATTGATGCCTTTATATGGCTGTCCGCATTACCTTCAAGATGACGGTAAGACCTGTCATAGGGCACCAGTTCACTAAGTTTTTTGATTATATCCCGGCAAACGTCAGGATCCGCACCCTCATTTATCGTTATGCCGGCAGTGGTATGAGGCACATAAACAACACAAATTCCCTCTTGCAGTCGCGCATCCGATATCTCCTTTTGCACCAGGCGGGTAATGTCAACCATATCAATCCTGGCATCCGTTTTTACGGAAATAGTAACAGGCATGTTAAGCTCCTGACGCGTAAAAATAAGTTCGCAGAATTGGCGCTCGGATTTCAGGCTGAATTTCTTTTCTCAATAGCTGCGTGATCATGAAAGCCTTCTTCTTTCAAATAGACATTAATGGTTTCTTCCTGGGAGGTTTTCCAAATACCACCGATATAATTTGCCATGACAGGAATTTCTCTGTAGGATTCGCCCCTGTCTATCAGGATTGCCAGTTCAATTTTTTTGGGCCTGCCGTAATCCATGAGCGCATCCATAGCCGCCCTTACCGTTCTTCCCGTAAAAAGGACATCATCAACGAGGATAACAACCATATCATCAATAGAAAAAGGCAACTCTGTTTTTCTTACAACGGGAGTTGGGCCGATCTTTGTCCAATCATCACGATAGAGGGTAATATCAAGGATTCCAATAGGGGGAGGTGATTCATTAAGACGGGCAATGGCCTCTTGTATCCTGACTGCGAGATAAGCTCCACCTGTCCGGATACCAACCATTACAACCTTATCAATAGAAGGGTTTTTTTCTATGATCCGACCGGCAATATTTTGAATATTCTCAAGAATATCCTGTTCTGATAATATTATTGTTTTTTCCATAACAGGTAATAGTTCAAGGGGTGCAAAATGACGGCATTTTAGGGTCTAAAAAATGGACGCTTCACTGTCAAACACAACGATTTACTCAGTATGTAAAAACGCAGCTACTTGATATTATACAATGTGTAAAAACTAAGACTGACCAATTCCGTATTAAAACATGGTTTTATTGCCTGAAGCGATTGAATTCCCATACAATTTTGGAACTGAAAATTTTTTACCGTAAAAAATTATCCCCGGAGGTAGGCGAGTTTGCAAGAACCTGATATCAAGCATATGCCTGCGGTAATTTTTTCGCAAGCCTTGATTTTGAAAAAATTGCTATTCCCGGACAACCTCCAGGGAATAAGAATGAAACCTTGAATTC
>JAGGXA010000106.1 GCA_021163285.1 Deltaproteobacteria bacterium
ATCGTAGTACGTCTGCGCCCTTGCCGCCTTGCACCTGCCTGCAGCAGGCAGGTCTTCGGCAAACTCGACGCTTGCAGGATTTAGGTGATACTTTTATTGGAACTAAAAATTGTAAATTGCAGAAGAGGCTTATCGCCTTTTAAATCAGCGGCAGGATGCCGCTGCCCATTTTCTGCCAAGTGTAAAGCAAAAATGAAGGATGCCAAACCATGATAAATATGTTTTAGGGACGAGGACGAAATAACATCCCCAGGCAGGCACACGATTACAATTATTGCAATGCATTCATTATAATGACTATTCCCAATCTGATTACAACCTTAAGATTCATTCTAACACCTATCTTTATCATCTACCTTCTTAATGATAAATTGCTGTCTGCTCTCATTGTTTTCATCATAGCCGGTTTAAGTGACGGGATTGACGGATTTCTTGCCAGAGCGCTAAACCAGAAAACAAATATCGGAGCTTATCTCGATCCACTTGCAGATAAGATACTCCTGATCTCCGCATTTATTGTCTTACCTGTAAAAAGTTTGGTTCCATCATGGTTGGCTGTCATTGTAATCAGCCGGGATATACTAATCCTGTCAGGAGTTTCAATCTTATTTTTGATCAAAGAGGAACTTACAATAAAACCATCCATCCTGAGCAAAATCACAACCTGTTTTCAGCTTCTAACTGTATTTATTGTGCTTTCACGCCCATATTTTCATTCTTTTTTGCAGTTCAATATCTACCTCTTTTGGATTACAGCTTTTGTAACTACAAGTTCAGGCTTGCATTATATATATAACTGGTTTCAGATGATAGGCGAAGAAAGTTAAATGAGTCGGATTAGGGCTCATGTGTTCATTCACGGAGAGACTGAATCAGCGAAAATCCTGGGAGGTTATCCAGGAATGGCAATTTTTTCCAACATCAAAACATAGAGTTTGGGGAAAAGGGCATTCTCGGGCAGCCTCCTGAATAATAAATCTTGACATACCAAAACCATATTGCTAAAAAATCTTCTGAAAGGCGCGTAGCTCAGGGGGAGAGCACTACCCTGACACGGTAGGGGTCGTGGGTTCAAATCCCTCCGCGCCTATCATAACAACATGAATAGAAAAAGGCCATTTTATTGAAGTGGCCTTTTTCTTTGGTTTTGGGGGTGTAGGAAAAAATAACTTAGGGACGAGGATGAAATAACATCCCCGGGCAGGCACACGGATTCAGGTTGGGTTTGTTCGATCTAAAAGCACAAAAGTTGCAGGAATAAGGAGCTATTTCAATATTTTTGTACTTTTGGATCTGGCAAAAATGGCCAGAAGCTACGATGCATAATTGGGGAAGTTAATTTGTCCTCGTTCCTTACTACAAATCGGACGCTATGAGATCTTATGTTTTTCCTTGCTAAAATGCCATCAATATAGTATGTAATAGATTACTAAATAAATCGGGTTCACATATTATTGAACTTTTAAACGGTTACGATTTATTATTGATCTTTCCATAACATTTCCCTTAGGGTTCGCATAAAAATAACTTTGCAGAATCGGCGCGTGGCTTCAGATTGGGTTCGGAGTCTCGCAAGCTCGCTTACCCGGTGGATTTTAAAGAGCAAAAGGCGCGGCAATAGTGTGCTATTTTAAGGTTTTTGCTCATTTAAATCTGCCGAAAATGAGATACCGGAATGTTAAGTTATATTTGCGCGGGCCCTTAATACAAAAAGGAGAACCAAAAGATGGCGCAACCACAACATTCTTCATTGGAAGAATTATTCGAGGATAAGGAAAAAGAGATTATTGATACTTGTATTCAATGCGGGGATTGCATATCTGCCTGTCCAATTTTTTCAATAAGTTCCATAAAAGATCAGGACCCTGCAGAGGTGGCGGAAAAAATGTTTGCGGTGCTTGAAGACGGAACATTTTCTGATGAGGCATATCTCAAATCTTTTAGCTGTATGCTATGCGGTAACTGTATTGATGTTTGTCCTCAGGGACTAAATCCTATGATTTTCAATCAGTCGGTGAGGAACCAACTGGTTTCTCAGGGAAAGGAAATCCCTGAAGGATTGGGATTATTATCCCCTGACAAAGACCCTTTTCTACCCAGGGTTTTATCCGGTATCCAGATGAAACCATCCGATGCAAGATGGCTGAGTGAGGCCCCGCTTAATCCTGAAAAGAAAGAAGTGGTTTTCTTTATGGGGTGTTCTACCTTAGCAACACCTGATAAAAATTTTGCATTAATAGATATTCTGGAAAGAATGGGAATTGAGTTCGCCGCTTTAATTGGCGGCAAGCTGTGTTGCGGTGTTTGCAACATGTTAGCAGGGCAGTTAAAAGAGGCGGATTCATTATCTCAGAATCTTGTTAAAAATGTGAAGGCTTTTTCACCTGAAAAACTTGTTGTCACCTGCCCCGCCTGTTATGATCAATTAAAAAATATCATCCCTCAATATATATCTATTGATTTTGAAGTTCAGTTTATTTCCCAGTTTTTATACGAAAACCTGGATAAGCTAAAATTTACCACTCCTTTGAATAAAAGGGTAACTCTGCACGACCCTTGCCCTTTGGCCCGAGGGTTCAAAGATGATTTTTCACTCCGTAAAATAATCAAAGCCCTGCCCGGGGTTAAACTGACAGAGATGGAACATAATCAGGAAGAATCTCTATGTTGCGGCAGCGTGGCAGGGCTTACCTACCCTGAGTATGCAGGCAAATTTGCTCAGGATCTTATGGAAGAAGGAAAAGCAGCTAATGCCGACATCATGATAAATACCTGTCCTTTCTGTCATATAAGCCTCTGCCCACTTGCAGATAAATATTCCTTTGAGTTGACTGATCTCGTTGCTCTTGTAAATCAAGCTCAAGGCGGTTACAAATATCCGGATAAACTTAGAGAATATTGGGAGTATAAAGACCTTGAAAAGATTTTAGAAGAATCAAAAGAATATATTGAAGAATCGAATTTAAACCTGGAGATGATGAAAAAACTACTCCCACTTATTTTTCGTCTTTCCTGATCCGGAAAAAACCGGCTTCAGAAGGTCTTATCAAGGGGTTGTGGCTCTGACTATAACCCCTTTTGGCATTATTTATAATATGTTCAGCAGGAATACGAACTTACGGGAACCCCAGGCATGTAAGCGTTTACCAGCGCCCCGGATGCGCGTGATCAGGGCGATTGATTTGAACTGACCCTGTGTCGCTTGCCCTGAACGAGTGTAGATGGGCGCAGATGAACGCTTACCATTATTTTTTGCTTGCATTTTCTTATGTTATTGTTTAAATTTCCCATTTCAGGTAAATCAATAATAAAATAAATAATAACATCTCTTTGTTATTATTCAGGAGAGTCGATTTCAAAACCTTTCGGCCTGTGCGGTCAGCCATTAGTGCCTTGGGACGAGGACGAAATAACATCCCCGGGCAGACGCACGGATTCAGGTCAGATTTGTTTGATCTAAAAGCCAAAAAGCTGCAGGAATAAGGAGCTATTTCAGGATTTTTGTACTTTTAGACCGGGCAAAGATGGCCTGAAGCTGCGATGCATAGTTGGGGAAGTTAATTTGCCCTCGTTCCTTACACTGAGAACCCTGCCGGACATACTGAATTCCCGCGTTCGCGGGAATGACATTGGCGGTATTCTGCTTTCTTTCACATCAAACACTTGATACCTGACACAGCGCTAAGTGCTTGCGGAAAAAATTACCGCCGGCATATAGTTGATATTGGAGTCTCGCAAGCTCGCTTACCTCCAAGGATAATTTTTTCCGCGTAACGCAGAGTTTGGGGGAAAGGGCATTCCCGGACAGTCTCCCGGATGGTTTAACGATTCATTTTTAAATATCTATTATAATCAATTATGAGAAAAATCATTTCAATTAATTTAAAAGGCCGGGATTCTTGTGAAATCGAAGCGGGGTCTTTGTCGGCTCTGGATAGTTTAAAAAAATTAAAGATAAAAGCAATAGACAGGGTATTAGCAGTTAAGATCAACGGTAAGATTAGCGATCTTTCAATACTTCTGAATGATCAAGCGGAACTGGTGCCTGTTTATTTCGATTCTGAGGAAGGTCTTGAAATTTTAAGGCACAGTACCTCTCATGTAATGGCCATGGCTGTTAAAGAACTTTTTCCCGGTGTAAAAGTTACAATCGGCCCTGCCATCAAGGATGGCTTTTATTATGATTTTGATTATAAACGTCCATTCAGAGAAGATGACCTGCCGAAAATTGAAGCGAAAATGAAGGAGATTATTGATGAAGATCTCCCATTTTTCCGAAAAGAATTACCTGCTTCGGAGGCCATTGATTTTTTTAAAAAAGAAGGAGAAGATTACAAGGTAGAATTAATTGAAGATCTCAATGAAAACAAAGTTTCTCTTTATACTCAAGGCAGTTTTACCGATCTGTGCCTCGGGCCCCATATCCCCTCTACAAGGAAAATCAAGGCCTTCCACTTAACTAAAGTGGCCGGTGCATATTGGCGGGGCGATGAAAAGAGGACCATGCTCAGTCGAATTTATGGAGTATGCTTTTCCGACCGAAAAAAATTAAAAGAATATCTGCATAATCTTGAAGAAGCAAAAAGACGAGACCACGTAAAGTTAGGACCACAGATTGGTCTTTTTAATACCTATAAAGAGATTGGCGCAGGGATGATCGTCTGGCATCCCAACGGAGCAATGCTCAGGCATATTATTGAACAATTTGAAGTGGCGGAGCATATAAAAAGAGGGTATGAGCTGGTCAAGGGGCCGGAGATTTTAAAGACTGAATTATGGGAAAAATCGGGCCACTTTGATAATTATCGTGAGAATATGTATTTTACGATGATTGATAAGCAATCTTATGGCATCAAACCGATGAACTGTCTCGCCCATATGCTGATCTACCGTTCAAAAATAAGGAGTTATCGTGATCTCCCCAAGAGATATTTTGAATTAGGGACAGTCCATAGACATGAACGTTCAGGGGTATTGCATGGGCTTTTCAGGGTGAGGGAATTCACCCAGGATGATGCGCATATCATCTGTACTCCGGAACAGTTAAATGATGAGATCAAGAGTGTGCTTGATTTTGTCAACGATATTATGAAAATATTCAATTTTGATTATGATCTTGAGATCAGTACTCGTCCTCAAAAATCTATAGGAACAGATGAAGATTGGGAACTGGCCACTAAAGCCCTGATAAAGGCGATGGAAGATAATGATCTCAAGTATGATATCAACGAGGGAGACGGGGCCTTTTATGGACCAAAGATCGATGTAAAACTGCAGGATGCATTGGGCAGAAAATGGCAGTGTGCCACCATACAGTGTGATTTCACGCTCCCTGAAAGATTTGATCTCTTCTATGTTGACAGAGATGGGCAAAAACACCGTCCGGTCATGATCCACAGGGTGATATTAGGCGCTATTGAAAGATTTATCGGTGTACTGATTGAACATTATGCAGGTGCATTTCCCCTATGGCTTGCGCCTGTTCAGGCCATAATCATGACCGTAACGGACAGGAATATTATCCATGGCAAAAAATTATTGAAAAACCTGACCGATGCTGGTATCAGAATAAAAGGGGATTTCAGAAATGAAAAATTAGGGCACAAAGTTAGGGAAGCCCAGTTACAAAAAATTCCTTATATGCTAATCATAGGAGACAGGGAATGCGAAAAAGACGGATTAACACCCAGACTCAGGAATGGCAAAAATCTTCATTTTATGGCTGTAAAGGAATTTATTGATCTGATTTTAGCGGAATGCAAAGAGTTCGGAAATAAATCAATAGAAACCGGAGGTAATAACCATAGCAAAAAAAGTTGATGAAGTCAGGTTAAATGAACGTATCCGAGCCAAAATGGTGAGACTGATCTCCTCTGAGGGGGAGCAACTTGGCATTCTTTCCATTCATGATGCATTGAAAGCAGCAACAAATGAAGGTCTTGACCTTGTTGAGGTTGCGCCTAATTCTGATCCTCCTGTTTGCCGCGTAATGGATTATGGCAAGTTTAAATACAAAACGAGCAAGAAGGGCCAGGAGAAACGCAAAAAGAGCAGGGCGTCTCAGTTGAAAGAGATCAAGCTAAGACCTCATACGGATCAGCATGACCTGAACTTTAAAATCAAGAATATGAAGAAATTCCTGTCTCAGAAAGACCGTGTGAAAGTGACTGTTTTCTTCAGGGGCCGCGAGATGGCTTTTATGAATTCAGGCGTGGAACTCTTGCAGAGAGTAGCCAATGAAATCGCAGATGAAGGAACGGTGGATCAGCCTCCCACACGTGAGGCAAGGAACAGAATGTCTATGATCATAATCCCTAAATAGTGTTTGAACGGAAAGTCCCGTTCAGGCAAAATTTTGAATGTGCAGTTAATATATGTTTATGAGCATCAAATGACAGACTTGATGTCTGTTATTGAATAGCTTGAGGAGGAATAAAATAATGCCTAAAATGAAGACGAACCGTGGAGCGGCCAAGAGATTTAAGACTACGGGTTCAGGTAAGATTGTCAGAGGCAAGGCCTATGCAAATCATATTCTTACGAAAAAGAGTACAAAAAGAAAAAGGAATCTAAGAAAATCAATTGTTTTAGATGCCGCTAACCTGAAACAAATAGCAAAACTTATTCCTTATAGATAGCGCCCATCCTGAAATGCCCGTTTTCCACAGCTCGGAAATTAATCTTCGGGATTATCAGCTCTAAACCTCCCACTGCATTACAGCGGGTACCGAAGGCCCTGGCTTTGCGAAGATTTGGTCATTATCTACATTGAACATTCGATTTTGCACAAAATTGAATATGAGATATAATAAATTGAAAGAGGTTATATAATGTCAAGGGTAAAGAGAGGCTTTAAGGCCCGGAGAAGAAGAAACAAGGTGCTCAAAGCCGCAAAAGGTTATAGAGGTGGACAGAGTAAACAGTTCAAAACCGCAAAGGTTGCAGTTAACAGGGCCGGAACTTATGCCTATCGTGACAGAAAAACCAGGAAAAGGGAATTCCGCAGTCTCTGGATTATCAGGATCAATGCTGCTGCCAGGGAGTATGGACTCACCTACAGCAGGTTTATTGGCGGACTCAGTAAGGTTGGCGTCAGTATTGACAGAAAAATACTTGCCGATTTAGCTGTTCGGGACAAAACCGCCTTTTCTCAATTAGCGAATATGGCTCAACAATAAGATAATCGATGAAAGAGCAACTTTTAAAACTGGAAAAGAAGGCATTTGAGGAACTTCAAGCTATCAGGGCTGACTATGAGCTTGAGAATTTCAGGATCAGGTTTCTTGGCAAAAAGGGTCTTTTAACCTCATTGATGAAAAAGATAGGCAATCTTTCTCCGGACGAACGGCCAAGGATCGGCAAACTTGCCAACATCGCCAGGAACAATCTTTTAAAGTTTTTTGAAGAGACACGGGAAAGAATTCTATCAGGAGATTCGGACGAGGGATCGTTTCAGGATGTAACCCTGCCGGGCAGGGAACAGGCTTTAGGTCATTTTCATCCAATCACATTAATGATAAAAGAGGTCTGCCGGATTTTTTACGGGATGGGTTTTCGAGTGGTTAAGGGGCCTGATGTGGAGCTTGATTATTATAATTTTGAGGCCTTAAATATTCCCAGGGATCATCCTGCAAGGGATATGCAGGACACATTTTATATTTCACAGAATGTGGTATTGAGAACACATACTTCTCCAATACAGATCAGGATTATGGAGAACCAAAAACCTCCTGTAAGCATAATTGCACCCGGAAAGGTCTACAGAAGAGACTCTGATGTTTCACATACTCCCATGTTCCACCAGGTGGAAGGCCTGCTGGTGGATAAACACGTAACTTTCGGAGATTTAAAAGGAACTTTGATAAGTTTTCTCCACCGGATGTTTGGCGCCGAGACCAGGATCAGATTCAGGCCCAGTTTTTTTCCTTTTACTGAACCAAGCGCAGAAATTGATATTGAGTGTGTAATATGCAGAGGAAAGGGTTGCAGAACATGTTCGCATACCGGCTGGCTGGAAATTTTGGGTGCCGGCATGGTCGATCCCGAGGTATACGGGTTCGTAGATTATGATCCAGAGGTCTATTCAGGCTTTGCGTTTGGTATGGGCATTGAAAGGATTGCGATGCTCAGATATGGTATAAATGATATCCAGTTATTTTTTAAAAATGATATGCGTTTTTTGAGCCAGTTTTAAATAATGCCCGAATTCCTGATTGTCGAAAGACAGAGACATGACGCGTGAATGCTCCACCCCCCCTGTCTTATCAAACAGCTCTATTGGATTCGGAAATAAGATCCATAACAATCCGCGTATTTAACATTCACAGTTCATGGTTATTTTTCTTTCATTCACCCTGACATCCTTCATAACAGGCTAAAAAGGACGGTATAACATTCCCAATGTTCACAGCCCTTTTTTTCTCCTTTTGGGAGAGAGGATAAGGTTTAAGGTAAGCACTTACATACCCGGAATTCCCGTAAGTTCATACCATAGGAGGCTGTGCGAGAACAGCAATTTTTTTCAAAATCAAGGCTTGCTCAAAAAATTACCGCAGACATATAGTTGATATTTAGAGGATAATTTTTTGAGCATAATGCAGAGTTTGGGAAAAAGGGTATTTTTGGACAGCCTCATAGTGAACGGTTACCACTGAACCTGTGAATACTTACGATCATCCCTATTTTATTGAGTAAAGTCTATGAAAGTTAGTTTAAACTGGTTAAAAGATTATGTAGATATTGGAATAACACCCGATGAACTCAGCCGTTTATTGACCATGGCCGGGCTGGAGGTGGAAGGAATTGAGGTAGCAGGTCAATCCCTCGAGGATATTATAGTAGCAAGGATTATAAGCATAGTTCCTCATCCGGGGGCTGACAGGCTTTCCTTATGTCAGGTAGATACCGGAAAAGAGACAGTCCAGGTAGTCTGCGGGGCTCCAAACTTATTTGAAGGGGCGCTTGTTCCTATGGCTATGCCTGGCGTAAAACTCCCTGGAGGATTGGTTATCAGTGAAAACCGCATCAGAGGGGAGCTCTCAAAAGGGATGCTTCTTTCTGAAGATGAAATGGGCCTGACAGATGATCATACAGGTCTTATGATTCTTCCTTCCGAACTTACGACCGGCACATCACTCCCGTCTCAACTGCCCCTCGCAGACTGGGTCTTTGATATCAGCATTACTCCAAACAGGCCGGATTGTGCCAGCGTTACAGGGGTCGCCAGAGAGATTGCAGCCGCTACGGGAAAAAAGCTCAGGGAACCTGAAATCAAAATAGTTGAAAATGGGCCTGCTATAACGGACTTAACAAGTATAACGATTATGGATCCTGAAAGTTGTCCCCGCTATGTTGGAGGAATTATACAGGATATAAAGTTGGGACGATCTCCATTCCAGATGAGATACCGTTTATATCTATCAGGTATCAGGAGCATAAATAACGTTGTTGATGTAACAAATTATGTGTTGATGGAAATGGGCCAGCCTTTGCATTCTTTTGATTATAACCGACTCAAGGGAAATCGAATTGTTGTCAGGAAAGCGGAAGAGGGAGAGACCTTTACAACTCTTGATGGAAAGGAACACATCCTGAATAACGAGACGCTCATGATCTGCGATGGAGAAAAGGGAGCAGCACTTGCCGGAATTATGGGCGGCCTCAATTCCGAGATTATTGAGGGAACAAAAGATATCCTGATAGAAAGCGCATTCTTTGATCCCGTGACTATCAGAAGAGCATCAAAACGACTCGGTCTTTCTACCGAGGCATCCTACCGTTTTGAAAGAGGCGCTGATATTGGAGCGCTAAAAACAGCAATGAAGAGGGCGCTTACGCTTATTTCCCGCCTCGCAGGTGGCAAGATCGCGACAGGTCTTATCGATAATTATCCAAAACCATACAGCCCTTATAATATAGATTTAAGGGTGGATAAAGTTAACCGTATTTTGGGTACGGAACTTTTACGAGATGATATAAATAAGTATTTGAAAGCTCTCGAGATGGATGTCCGGAAGATAAACGAGAATATGTTCAGGGTAAGTCCCCCATCTTTCAGGGTGGATATCACAAGAGAAATAGACCTTATTGAAGAAATTGCAAGGCTGAACGGATACGATCAAATACCGGCCTGTTATCCGGCCATCAGACCTTCGGCAGAAAGAGAGACCCCTGAGCTTCAAATTCGTGAGCAGATAAGGCCAATTATAGTTGGTCTGGGTTTTAGCGAAATTATCACATACAGTTTTATTTCGCCTCATTCCGTTGATATTCCCGGTGTTCAAGAGAATGACAGTTTGAAGTCATTTGTCAGGATTTTAAATCCACTGACGCTTGAACAGTCTGTTATGCGAACTTCTCTCGTGCCGGGACTCCTTACCTCTTTCAAAAATAATCTTACTCATGATGAACATGACCTGAAACTATTTGAGTGGGGAAAAATATTTATCCGGAAAGAGAAAAAAGAAGACCAGCTGCCTTTGGAAAAACCATGTCTTGGGGCAATAATAACAGGTCTACATCATAAGAAAACATGGTATGGTGAAGAAAAATATTGCGATTTTTATGATATTAAAGGCATGGTTGAGACTTTGTTGAAAGGTTTAGGCTTTGATAGACCTGTTTTTCAAAAGGGAAGCAATTATATATGGTATGAACCGGAATATTCATCAACTATCTTTTATTCAGGTTCCTGTATCGGACACTTAGGACGGATTTCTTCAAGGGTAATGGAAGTTTACGATATCAAAAAGGAGAATGCATTTCTTTTTGAATTAGATATTCAAACCTTGTTAAAGGTATTTCCCGAGACAAGGAAATTCAGACCGTTTCCCAAATTTCCTGCTGTTTACAGGGATATTTCAATCATTATAAAAAAACAGATAGAGAGCGCCGGGATCATGGAAATCATTAAACAAGAGGGTAAAGAACTTGTTGAATCGATACATATCTTTGATTTATATGAAGGCGATAAAATAGGTTCTTCTGAAAAGGCACTCGCTTTCAGAATATGTTACAGATCTAAATATGGAACCCTGGACGGCAATGAAATAAATCGGTTACACGACAATATCATTGAAAAAATAAGGCACGAGACAGGGGGCAAATTAAGGGAAGGCTGAGATGAAGGTCCGGATTCCTGATGACAAGCGATATTTTCGTATTGGTGAAGCAAGTGGCATCATCGGTGTTGAACCTTATATTTTAAGGTATTGGGAGACTGAATTCAGCCAGTTGAAACCGGCAAGATCTGATTCCAGACACAGAACCTACCAGAAGAAAGACCTCGAAACACTTCTTGAGATAAAGAATCTGCTCTACAATAAAAGGATGACCATTGAGGGCGCCAAAAAATGGTTAAAAAAGGAAAAATTACAACAATCAAGAATTGATAGCCCTTTAATTGATCGACCTTTATTAGAAGAGATCAAATCAGAGCTATATGAAATACTCAGCCTGTTGAGATAATTGAGATAATCAACATCATCAGGAGATATGCTCCTTCGCAAGTTCTTGTGCCTGGACCACGGTAATAGCTATAACATTTACAACGTTCTCCATATCAGTCTCTCGCCGCAGGACATTAAAAGGCTTGTTTATTCCCATAAGGAGCGGCCCCACCGCCTTCGCATTTCCCAGCCGTTCGAGGAGTTTGCAGGCTATATTTCCGGATGCCAGATCAGGAAATATAAGGACATTCGCAGGCCCTCCAAGCTTGTTAAAAGGATATTCTTTCGTGAGAATTTCTTCTGCAACTGCAGTATCCGCCTGCATTTCGCCATCAATAACGAGGCTGGGATTCCTTTCCTGGGCGATCTGAACAGCAGCTTTTACCCGTCTTCCTTCAGCATGCGGCACACTACCGAAGTTTGAAAAAGAGAGCATTGCTATACGAGGTTTCATATCAAAAAACTCTGCCATTTCGGCCGAAAGAATTGCTATTTCCGCGAGTTCTTCAGAATTTGGATGAACATTAACTGTAGCATCCGCGAAAAGCAGTATCTTATCCTTTAATATCATAAGATATACCCCTGAAACTCTGGATACCCCTGGACGCCGCGGGATAACCTGCAGAACCGGACGAATCGCATCAGGATAATAACGGCCAATGCCGTGTACCTGCCCGTCAACCAACCCTTCGTTCACCATCATAGCGCCATATATATACCGGTTGCCTAATTGCCTGTGTATTTCGGCAATTGTCCAGCCTCTCCTTCCCCTCTTTTCGAAGAGCTTTCTCGAGAACTCTTCAAAATAGGGACCGTTTTTCGTATCAAGGATTTCGATACCCTCAAGAGAAATGTTCAATTCGGATGCAAGAAAACGGATCTCCCGCTCATTACCAAGGAGTAAGGGGCAGGCAATGCCCTCGTTGAATGCCATATATGCTGCACGTAAAATTACAGGATTGTTTCCCTCCGGAAGCACAATGCGTTTTGGGCCCTGTTGAGCTCTGATAATAATCTTTCGCATAACCTCCCGCTCAGGCCCTAATCTGGCCTCGAGAAACTGGAGGTAACTTGCACGACCGGGCAAAGCGACCCTTGCAACGCCGCTTTCTTCTGCGGCCTTTGCAACTGCGGGAGCAACCTTTAAAAGTACCCTGACATCAAGAGGTTTGGGAATAATGTATTCCTGGCCGAAGTAAACAGGATCTCCACCATAGGCCCTGATGACCGTATCCGGCACATCATCACGGGCCAATTCAGCCAGGGCCCTGACAGCAGCGACCTTCATTTCATTGTTAATGGCCGTGGCACGAATATCAAGCGCTCCCCGAAAGATATAGGGAAAGCCAAGCACATTATTGACCTGATTCGGACAATCGGAACGTCCTGTGGCAACGATGGCATCCGGTCTGACAGCCCTCGCCTCATAATATCCGATCTCGGGTTCAGGGTTGGCAAGTGCAAAGATAATCGGCCTTTCTTTCATCGAACGTAATAGTTCAGGCGTAAAAGCATCTTTTACGGAAAATCCGATAAGCACATCCGCGCCCCTGGCCGCATCATCGATAATGCGCATTTTGGTATCAACTGCAAAGGGCTCCTTATAAGGTGTCATACCTTCTGTACGTCCTTTGTAAATCACACCTTTTGAATCAAGCATGATAATATTTTCTTGTTTAACACCGAGCTGCATATACATCTTGACACTTGCAATAGCTGCGGCACCCGCGCCGTTTATTACCATTTTGAGAGATTCCATCTTTCTGCCGGTAAGTTCACATGCATTCAACAGGGCAGCGCAGGATATGATTGCAGAACCATGCTGGTCATCATGAAAAACGGGAATAGACATTTGCCGTGTAAGCTCTTCTTCAATGTAGAAGCACTCGGGAGCTTTGATATCCTCAAGATTAATGCCTCCGAATGTCGGCTCCAGGAGCTTAACGGTACGAATAAATTCGTCCGGATCAGATGTGTTGATTTCAATATCAAAGACATCAATATCCGCGAACCGTTTAAAAAGGACACCCTTGCCCTCCATTACCGGTTTGCTGGCAAGCGGACCGATATTACCAAGGCCGAGCACTGCGCTGCCGTTTGTAATAACACCAACCAGATTACCTTTAGAGGTATACTCGAATGCAAGATCCGGGTTTTCTTCAATTTTTGAACAGGGGACAGCCACGCCGGGAGTATATGCAAGACTTAAATCGGATTGGCACAGGCATGGTTTAGTAGGAACTACCTCGATTTTACCTGGTCTTGGCTCATTATGGTAGCGGAGCGCCTCTTTTTCATACAACATAATAGGCATCCTTCTTTTTTACTTTACACCTGGCAGAAAATGGGCAGCGGCATCCTGCCGCTGTTTCAAAAGGCTATAAGCCTCTTCTGCAATTTACAATTTTTAGTTCCACCTAAAACCTGCATAAACTATTTTCAAGAAGAAAATTATGCTTTTAATATCAACGAATTACAGAAATGTTTTGCTTGTATAATAC
>JAGGXA010000207.1 GCA_021163285.1 Deltaproteobacteria bacterium
AAGTATCGTAGTACGTCTGCGCCCTTGCCGCCTTGCACCTGCCTGCAGCAGGCAGGTCTTCGGCAAACTCGACGCTTGCAGGATTTAGGTAATAATCAAAATTCTTTATTCATTCATTCAGACCTTATAACTTTCTTTGAAAAGGCACCTAATTTTTCGATATCCGTATGTTCCACGCAAAGCGTCTCAAAAAATCCGTTTCAACTCAGAACAACGACCCGAACTCTTAACAAGGCCTGAACTTACCTCTGTTTTCTCATCAGAGGAAAGGTTTGGATTAAAGGTAACCGTTCACGGGTTCAAAAGTTCAGAGGTTCGAGGTTCCATTCTTACCCCTGGACTGTATTTGTAACCGAGACTTCAGGTCTTTAATGCTTTCATTCTCTTTAACCCTTAACGGTTGAACCCTGAACCTTCAATCCTCTGCCTTCAGCCTGTAAACGGTTACGAGTAAAAAGACAAAAGTATTTCACCTCTGGAATGAATGTCTTTCAATTGACAAATGGGTAACGCTGTAGTATTTTAATTTAATCTTTTTTGATTGAAAGGAGAAAAAATATGGCTGATGTATTAGAGGTAACAGATGGAAATTTTGAGGATGAAATAATTAAGTCTGATATCCCATCCATGGTTGATTTCTGGGCGGCATGGTGCGGTCCCTGCAAGATGGTCGGTCCTGTGGTAGAAGAACTCGCTGCGCAGTATGAGGGGAAGATAAAGATTGCCAAAATGGACGTGGATGCAAACCGTCAGACTCCCGCAAAGTTTGGTATCAGAAATATCCCTACACTTATATTGTTCAAGGATGGTCAGGTAGTTCAGACTATAACAGGGGCCTATCCGAAGGAACATATTGAAGGGGAACTGAAAAAAATGTTATAGCACAAGGCATTATAAACACATTCCGTTAAAATAAAGGATTAGGGACAAGGACGAAATAACATCCCCAAACAGGCGCACAGATTCAGGTCAGGGTTCACGCAACAATAACTTCACAGAGTTGACGCTCAGTTTTAGATTAGGTTCGGTAGATTTTAAACAGCAAAAAGCGCAGTAATAGTGGATTATTTCAAGGTTTTTGCTGTTTAAAATCTGCCGAAAATGACCTGAAGTTGAGATGCCGAAATGTTAAGTTATTTTTGCGCAAGCCCTTAGGTTTGTTTGATCTAAAAGCCTAAAAGTTGCAGGAATAGTGAGCTATTTCAACATTTTTGTATTTTTAGATTAGGCAAGGATGACCTGAAGCTGTGATGCATAGTTGGGGGTTTAATTTGTCCTCGTTCCTTAGCTATAAATTTAATTTCTTTTTAAGGCACTGATTAATCATATGGAAGATCTGATCATTATAGGAGCCGGTCCGGCCGGACTTACATCTGGACTTTATTCCGCAAGAGCCCGCTTAAATGCAATTTTATTTGAAAAACTCATGCCGGGAGGCCAAATTCTTTCTACCGACTCGATAGAAAATTATCCTGGTTTCCCTGATGGACTCTCTGGTTTTGAACTGGTGGACAGAATGAAACGTCAGGCCGAAAAGTTCGGTCTTATGATCCGAAACAGTGAGATCACAGGATTAGAGTTTCATCCGGAAAAGAAAATTGTTTTTACTTCAGATGAGACTCTGGAAACCGGAGCCTTAATCATATCAAGCGGAGCCGTCCCGCGAAAGCTCGGGGTTAATGGGGAAGAAAAACTGACAGGCAAAGGAGTTTCCTACTGTGCCACTTGTGATGGACCTTTTTACAGGGATCAAGAGGTTGCTGTTGTGGGAGGTGGAGACACGGCAGTGGAAGAGGCCCTCTTCTTGACCCGGTTTGCAAGTAAAGTCTATATCATACACCGAAGAGACGAATTAAGAGCCACTAAATTGCTTCAGGAAAGGGCTTTGGCCGAGGAAAAGATAGCGCCTGTATGGGATTCCGTTGTAACGCAGATCGTTGGAGAAACAGGAGTTGAAGGGATAGACCTTCTGAATGTCAAAACAAACGAAAAAACCCACCTGCCGGTACAGGGAATTTTTGTATATATAGGTTTTTACGCCAACAACCAATTAGTAAAAGGTCTATTGGAATTGGACAAAGCAGGATTTATTATTACAAACAACGAAATGGAAACCTCTGTGCCCGGCGTATTCGCCGCAGGGGATATCAGGGCCAAGCTCCTCCGTCAGGTTTCAACGGCAGTTGGTGACGGCGCCACCGCTGCATTTGCTGCTGAAAAATATTTAAACAGTATGTAACCGTTTACGGATCCAGCGTTGTTTTTTTTCATTCCATAAAACTGCTCAGGTATTTTGTGCCTGAACGGAAAGCTGAAATTCCCATATTTCCGTCAGATTAAGGATGTTTTCCAAATCGAAGTTTTTGAGCCATTAGCAGTTAGCTTTTATAATCAAATAGATAGTTCCTTAAGCCAATAGCTAATGTATAGTCCTTAACAACTTTTCGAACCCTTTGCAGATTTGATAACAGTTTGATTTTATTATGATCACTTTGAAATCACAATGCTATAAATCATGTAATGTTGCGAACTGGTGCATAACCGTTCTCTTCATGCTCATTTTGCTTGGCGGATGCGCTTCTTTTTTTTTGGAAAAAAAAGAAGAAACCCCTGCTTCTCTGATGCAAGAGGGACTAAAACTCATGGATGATGGGCGGTACAAGAGCGCTACCGAAATATTTCAGAAAATCAGGGACAGATATCCATACAGTAAATTTGCCATTGATTCTGAGCTGAAAATTGCCGATAGCCTCTTTGAAACGGAATCGTATGAAGAATCATATAATGCCTATAATGAATTTGAAAGGTTGCATCCAAGAAATCCAAACATTCCTTATGTTGTATACCAGAAGGGCATGTGCTATTTTGAACAGGTAAGCACTATTGATAGAGATCAATTAAGCACTCTCCGTGCAAAAGAAGAATTCGATAGATTGATCAAAAAATATCCTCATTCTCAATACGACTACAGCGCACGCAGAAAAATAAGAAAATGTTATATCAGTATGATAGAACATGAATTATACGTAGGCCGATTTTATTATAAAATGGAAAAATACAGTGCAGCAAAATGCAGATTCAAATACGTTATCAATAATTATCCTGATATAGGGCAATATCATGTTGCGCTTGAATATTTAAACAAATGCAACAATAAACTAAATACTGGTGAAGAACCGCAGGTATCCTGGTGGCATAAATTAATCCACCCCTTTACCGACTAACCCGTAAATAGCTTCAATGGCCTGGTTCAGGTTCTCCGGTTTATCTCCTCCGCCCTGAGCCATGTCAGATCGGCCTCCTCCTTTTCCTCCCACAATAGTTGACAATTGCTTAATAATATCACCTGCCCTGAATCTTCCAACCAGATCTTCAGAGACAATACATATAAGCATTACTTTACCCTCCACTTTTGTACCAAGAAGGATAATGCCGGATTTGAGACTGTCTTTCACCTGATCGGCAACTTCACGAAGCTCTTTTGAAGAATCGACTTTCACTGCCCTCGCTATAACCTTAACACCCTCAATTTCCCTGACTTCATCGAGATAGGTGTGAGACTCTTTGGATAACAGTTTCGATCTCAGCGATTTAAGCTCTCTATCTTTTTTCTTGAGCTCTTTTAAAAGCTGGATGATCCTTTCCCCGACCTTGTCTTGAGCACTATTTAGAAGTGAGGCTGCAAGTGTTATGTTTTGATCCTGCTTCTGGTCATATTTCAGAGCTGCATCCCCTGTCAAGGCCTCAATCCTGCGGATATTGGCTCCTACCGCCACCTCACTTATAATCCTGAAAAGACCTATATTACCGGTATGTTCTGCATGCGTCCCGCCACACAGCTCCATACTTACACCCTCTCCAATATTTACAAGCCTGACCCTTTCTCCATACCTTTCTTCAAAAATTGCCATTGCCCCGGTTTCCATGGCCTCTTCTCTCGAGGTCTCAGTTGTGTGAACCGTTAGATTTTCCCTGATATGCCTGTTGACAACAGATTCCACCTCTGCCAGTTTTTCAGGGGAGACTTGTGTAAAATGGCTAAAATCGAAACGAAGCCTGTCAGATGATACCATAGAACCTGCCTGCTTAACATGTTCGCCTAACACTTCCCTCAAGGCCGCATGCAGGAGATGAGTTGCAGTATGATTGGCAACAATAGCCTTTCTTTTCTGATGATCGACCCTCGCTTCTACTTCATCAGCGACGGAAATGGTCCCATGTTTCAGTCGTCCCTTATGTATAATCAAATCATTTTTAGGTCTAAGCGTATCTGTAACGTGAAATCTCATATCACCATTTATGATCCAGCCGGTATCCCCAACCTGCCCGCCGGCTTTACCATAAAAAGGGGTTTGTTCCAGCACTACCTCAAGGTCGGCGCCTGATTCTACAGAATCCACCTCTTTTCCCTTCACAAGCAGGGCTACCACCTTTGCTTTCAAGATAAGAGTTTCATAGCCCAAAAATCGGGTCGCAAAACCTCGGCCAACAAGTTTCCGATAGGCCTCCGGAATCTCCTCTTGACCGCTTCCTTTCCATGAATCCTGAGAAAGGGTTCTCTGTCCGGACATAGCCTTATGAAACCCTTCCATATCTAAACTGAGATTTTCATCCCGTGCAACATCTTCTACAATATCGAGGGACAGTCCATATGTATCGTAGAGTTTAAAAGCGACCTTCCCCGGAATAACCTTGCTTCCCTTTTCCTTTAAGTTATCAATTTCTTCATTTAGAACCTTCATACCGTAATGGAGCGTATCGGCAAACCTCTTTTCCTCATTTAGCAGGATACCTTCAATCAAATCTTTTGACTGAATCAGCTCTTTATAATCCCTGCCCATAATTTCAATAACTTTGCCGCAAACAGGACTTAAAAAAAAATCTTTAAGGCCTAGGAACTGCCCAAAACGTATGGCCCTCCTGATTATCCGTTTTAAGACGTACCCCCTCCCTTCATTTGAGGGCATAACACCATCGCCAATCAGGAAAGAAACCGCACGGGCATGGTCAGAGATAACCCTGAAGGCCACATCCCGCCTTTTATCTTCACCGTAACCCTTCGAAGACAGTTCTTCTATCCGGGAGATAATTCCTTTAAAGATATCGGTATCATAATTGGTTGCGACTTTCTGTACCACTGCCGTCAATCGCTCAAGCCCCATTCCCGTGTCAATATTCTGTTTTGAAAGCGGCGACAACCTGCCATCCTTAGCCCTGTGAAACTGAGTAAAAACCAGATTCCATATTTCAAGGTATCGATCACAATCACAACCGGGAGCACAGTCAGGTCGACCACACCCAAGAGAGGCGCCCTGATCAATATGAATTTCCGAACATGGCCCGCATGGACCTGTATCACCCATGGTCCAGAAATTTTCTTTATCACCGAGGCGAACTATTCTATCCGTGGGGATACCGATCTTTTCTTCCCATATCCTGTAAGCTTCGTCATCATCCTTATAAACCGAAACATATAAAAGGTTGGACGCCAGCTTATATTTTTCAGTTAAAAGATCCCATGCCCATGTAATTGCATCCTCTTTAAAATAGTCTCCAAATGAAAAATTTCCAAGCATTTCAAAAAAGGTATGATGCCTCGGCGTATAACCCACATTTTCAAGGTCATTATGCTTTCCCCCTGCGCGTATACACTTCTGGAAATTTGCAGCTCTTGTATAGCTCCGCTCCTCCTCCCCAAGAAACAAGCTTTTAAACTGTACCATGCCCGCATTCGTAAAGAGCAGTGATGGGTCATCCTTGGGGATAAGAGAAGAACTTCCCACAATTTCATGGCCTCTTGCCTGGAAATAATCTAAAAACATACGTCTGATTTCTCTAAAATTCATAATCCTTTCCATAAAGAATGTTGGTTCAGGATTTGTAATTGACCTAAGGAACGAAAACAAATTAACTTCCCCAACTATGCATCACAGCTTCAGGCCATTTTTGCCCGATCTAAAAGTACAAAAATATTCTGATTATAACGGATTTATGTGAAGCATCCCTTTTGATAATTTCGGCTGCCAACTTAAAGCGGGACATTTCCCGCTTTTTGGCGGATTCGCTTCGCTTAATCCACCCTGCGTCGACTTACCATCGTAACTTTGCAGGGTGGATTAAGGAGCGTAAGCGACGAATCCATCCAAGCAACTGTCCCGCCTTACGTTGATAACCATAATTTCAATGGGTTACAGCATGACATATGTTATTTCTACAAAGAAAATAATCGGGTTAATATACCATCAGGAGCATATTCCACAATAATGGAAATCTATTTATTGTCCCTAAGCGTTTACCAATACACCAGATGTGCGTAATCAGGGCGAGTAACTATAATCATTCTATATTGCTTGCCCTGAACGCGTGCAGATGTGGCACTGGTAAAGGTTTAGGTTACACCTTTTGTAATATTACTACTCTGTAGTTGTTACCAATATCTCTGATTCGCTCCTTTTTGCCATAAACACTAACCTTTTCTGCCAAGATAATGGCCTTCTCCGTCTGGCCCGGCGCCATTTCCAGCATTAACCATCCTCCCGGATTCATAACATTATGGGCTTTCATAATAATTTTTTCAATAAAGAGCATCCCGTCTTCCCCACCGTCAAGCGAGATACACGGCTCATAATCACGAACCTCTGGCGGCAGGTCATTATACTCATGAGAAGCAATATAAGGAGGATTTGACAGGATAATATCAAAGCTTACACCCTTATCCAACAAGGGCTTCAAAAGGTCCCCCTGCAGGAATTCAATTTTATTTAAAACGCCATGTTTTTGTGCATTGAGCCTTGCAATCTTTATGGCTTCAGCAGATATATCCACAGCCCAAAAAAGGACTTCTTGAAACTCCTTTGCTAATGATATGGCTATAACCCCACTGCCGGTTCCGAGATCCAGGACCATGGGTAGACAATTTCTTGGCCCTGTCTGTTTTTCTAAGCGGCCCGCTGCAAGCTCAACCAGCAATTCAGTCTCAGGCCTCGGGATAAGGACATGTGAATTTACCATAAATTCCAGAGATCGGAATTCCTGAACTCCGGTAATATACTGCACAGGTTCATGTGCTAAACGTCTCCTTATGAATGAGCGGTATCCTGAAACTTCATTTTCGGTCAAGGGCTGATCAAAATTAAGATAAAGGGATATACGGTTGGTTTGGAGCTGCTGAGCCAGAAGAATCTCTGCAGTCAGGCGAGGGCTGTCGATCTGCTTTTCTTTCAGGTAATCTGCCGTAATCTTCAAAAGCTCTTTTATGGTCCAGGACTTTTGATTCATTACTTTTAATTTCGATTCTTTAGAGCTTCAGACTGAAAGTGAGTGATAAGAGGATCAATAACAAGGTCGAGGTCTCCCTGAAGGATGTTATCCAGTTTGTAAAGGGTAAGACCTATCCTGTGATCGGTAACCCTGGCCTGAGGAAAATTATATGTCCTGATCCTCTCACTTCTGTCTCCGGACCCTACCATACTCCTCCTCTCTTCTGAAATCTTTGATTTTTGTTCTGCCTGTTCCATGTCTAACAAGCGTGAACGAAGTACCTTCATGGCCTTAGCCTTATTCTTATGCTGGGACTTCTCATCCTGGCAGGTAACCACAAGATTGGTAGGAAGGTGGGTTATTCGAACGGCTGACTCCGTTTTATTAACATGCTGTCCACCACATCCGGAAGCACGATACACATCAATACGCAGATCCTCGGAATTGATTTCAAGATCAATCTCCTCCGCCTCAGGAAACACGGCAACCGTAACGGCTGAAGTATGTATCCGACCCTGGGCCTCGGTCTCGGGAACCCGTTGAACCCTGTGAACACCACTTTCATATTTAAGTCTGCTATAGACCTTTTTACCATCAATAAGAATAATTATTTCTTTAAAACCACCTATTTCATTGGCATTTTGGCTAAGTATTTCCGTCTTCCATCCATGCAACTCAGCACACCGAATATACATTCGGAAAAGGACTGCGGCAAAGAGAGCAGCTTCATCACCGCCAGTGCCTGCTCTTATTTCCAGGATAATATTTTTATCATCGTTCGGGTCTCCCGGCAGGAGAAGCAACTTGATCTGTTTTTCAAGCCTGGCGAGATTCAAGCCAAGGGCATTTATCTCTTCTCTGACAAGCGTCCTTATTTCAGGGTCTGAATCATTTAATAAATCTTTGTTACCTTCAATTTCATCCTTGACTTCCTGGTACTCCCTGAATGTGGAAATAATAGGTCTAAGCATACCATATTCCTTGACACATTTTTGATATACTTTTTGGGAATTGATTACTTCAGGACGAGCCAGATCTCTTTCAAGCTCGTTATAATGTTCTTCAATTTCCTTGATTTTTGCAAACATTGCTTTACTTCGTCTTTATTTCCTGGTCTTTATTAAAATTGGCATACTTTCTTTTAAACCGCTCCACTCTACCAGCGGAGTCAACTAATTTCTGTTTACCGGTAAAAAAAGGATGACAATTGGAACAGATTTCAACTTTTATATCCTTTACAGTCGAACCTGTTTCAAATACATTGCCACATGCACAAGTCACCGTAGCCTTTTCATACTTTGGATGAATCCCTTTCTTCATTTCTTCTCCTTCATTTATAACATAATCATATAATTTTATAAACAAGGTAAGGAACGAGGACAAATTAACTTCCCCAACTATGCATCACGGCGTCAGGCCATCTTTGCTCGATCTAAAAGTACAAAAATTTTGAAATAGCTCACTATTCCTGTAAATTTTGTGCTTTTAAATCGAACAAACCTGACCTAAATCTGTGCACCTACTTGCGAATGTCGTTTCGTCCTCGTCCCTAAACGTTCATGAAACGTTAAAATAACCTGCTTATTGGTTCATGGAAGCCAAAAATTCTATATTATCTTTTGTTCCTTTTATTTTTTCAAGTAAAAAATCCATACTGTCAACCGGAGTCAGAGGGGCAAGAAATTTCCGGAGGATCCAAATACGGTTTAGTTCGTTCTGCTCTATCAGAAGCTCTTCTTTTCTGGTTCCTGAGCGATTGATATCTATGGAAGGGAACACCCTTCTGTCAGTTAACTTTCTATCAAGGTGAATTTCCATATTTCCCGTGCCTTTGAACTCTTCAAATATAACCTCATCCATACGGCTGCCTGTTTCAATAAGGGCCGTTGCAATAATGGTCAGACTCCCTCCTTCCTCAATGTTTCTCGCCGCTCCAAAAAAACGCTTAGGTTTCTGAAGGGCATTAGAATCCAGCCCTCCGGAAAGTATCTTTCCGCTCGGCGGAACAATGGCATTATAAGCCCGCGCCAACCGGGTAATACTATCCAGCAGTATCATGACATCAAGCTTATGCTCTACCAATCTTTTGGCTTTTTCAATCACCATTTCAGCTACCTGAACATGACGCTGAGGAGGTTCATCAAAGGTGGAACTGATAACTTCCGCATCTACGGACCTGCTCATATCGGTAACTTCTTCAGGCCTTTCATCTATGAGAAGTACGATTTTATGGATACTTTTATCATTCATGGTTAAACTATTGGCAATGTTTTGGAGAAGCATTGTTTTACCTGTTCGAGGAGGCGCAACAATTAAACCGCGCTGCCCCTTCCCAATCGGAGTCATCAGGTCAAGAATTCTGGCCGAATAATTATCATATACGGTTTCAAGTTTAATCCTTTCATGGGGGTAGAGAGGCGTAAGATTGTCAAAAAGGATTTTTTCCCTTGAAATTTCCGGATCATGATGGTTGACTTTTTCAACCTTTAACAGGGCAAAATACCTTTCTGAATCTTTAGGGGGCCTAATCTGGCCGGAAACAGTATCACCCTTTCTCAAATTAAAACGACGAATTTGCGATGGTGAAATATAAATATCATCCGGCCCGGGCAAATAATTGGCATCAGGCGCCCGCAGGAAGCCAAAACCGTCCGGCAGCACTTCGAGAACACCCTCTCCATATATAAGTCCTTTTCGCTCTGAGCGGGCTTGCAACAGGGCAAAAATGAGTTCCTGCTTCGGCATTCCTGATGCCCCTTCAATACGGTACTCCTTTGCCAGTTTTGTTAAATCGCTTATCTTCATCGTTTTAAGTTCAACAAGGTTCATACTTCTTCTCCGTCTAAATTATATTTGGTATTTCAAATGCTTATACCGTCACACAAGGAAAGCAAGAAGGGGAAATTAGAAGGGGAGATTCTTACTCCGTCACTTCAGGTATAAAACTGCATAAAAACATTAATTTGAATAATAACACATGTGTCTGGATATAACGATCAACAACAGTATGCCGGCAGGGAAGACCTGAGAAATAAGATACTAAACAGCTCCTGAACGAAAACCCTGAGAATTGATTGCTCCATTCAGGATTGAAATTATTAACATATTGGTAATAGTTCAGCAGGGGTACGAAATTACGGAAACCGCAGGCATGTAAGCGTTTTCAAATGCCACGGATGTGCACAATCAGAGCGAGTGACAATAACCATTCCTTTGTTGCTTGTCCTGAACATGTGCAGATAGAACGTCGGTGAACGCTTATACATGTTGAAACTATAGGTGTGAAAAAAAATAACATACCCATCTCACATCCCATCAACATTTAAAATTAAATATTCAAAATTGTGTTTGAACGAACTTTTCGTTCAAATACTTCTTATCATTTCCTCAATGCCTTCAAGACTATCTCCATATCATCCGGAACAGGCGCTTCAAACTCCATATAACGACCTGAATCAGGATGGATAATACCTAATCTTTTCGAATGAAGCATTTGTCTCGATATAGTCACCATTAAATCTTTTTCAGGAAAGGACTGGTTTTTCCACCAGTTAGGGCCATAACCGTAGACAGTATCTCCAATAACCGGATGCCCTGTATGGGAAAAATGCACTCTTATCTGGTGTGTTCTTCCGGTTTTAATTGAGATGGACAGCAAAGTACAGCCGGCAGGAAATTCCTCGATTTTTTTCCACTCAGTCAATGCGGACCTCCCCCGAGAAAATACAATTGCCATTTTTTTTCGTTGCGTAGGATGTCTGCCGACAGGAAGGTCTATTTTCCCCTCATCGCATTTAATTCGACCATGAACAATTGCGAGATATTGTTTTCGCACGGTGTGAGTGCTGAACTGTCCTGATAGATTCTCATGCGCATGGTCAGACTTGGCAACTACCAAAAGCCCGGACGTATCTTTATCAAGTCGATGAACAATGCCCGGACGTATTACTCCGCCAATCCCTGACAGATGTTTGCAATGTTGGAGGAGCCCGTGAACTAGCGTACCTGTCGTATGTCCGGGAGCAGGATGAACAACAAGTCCGGCAGGCTTATTAAGCACAAGAATAGACTCATCTTCATAGATAACATTAAAATCTACTGCCTCAGGCTCCAAAACATTAATAGCTTGAGAAGGGATTGAAATGTAAACATGGTCTCCAGCCTTCAATTTATAGTTTGGTTTTGTCAGACAATCATTTACCCTTATCTCACCTTTCTTAATAAGGGTCTGTATCCTTGCCCGCGACAGGGCAGTTAAGCGCGAAGATAAAAAGATGTCTAATCTAACGATTTTGTCATTATCTGAAGGATCGAATAAAAAGACCTTCCCTGATCCATTATTCGCTTGTTTGAGGTTATCAATTTTGATCAAGAAAATATGTAACCGTTCCGCCAGGGAGATTAACTTATAGTTCGCACAAAAGTAGCTTAACATTTCGGCATCTCATCTTCAGGTCATTTTCGGCAGATTTTAAAGAGTAAAAACCTTGAAATAGTCCACTATTACTGCGTCTTTTGCCCTTCAAAATCTACCGAACTAACCTAAAACTGAGCGCCTACTTGGGGAAGTTATTTCGTCCTCGTCCCTAAAGTTAATGTTGAGCGAACCATCTCGGAAACCCCAGCCAAGTAAGCTTTTACCAGCGCCCAGGATGTGCATGTTCAGGCGAAAAACTATTGCCAAACCATGTTATTTGCTTTGAGCGCATAAAATAAGGGACGCTGGTGAAAGTTTACGAAAATATTTTTGCCAGTGATTGCTCTACCTGATCTTCACCCATTTTTTTTGCAAGAGATATTTCCTTTACTAAAAGATTTTTTGCAGTATCCAACATTTTTCTTTCCCCAAATGAGAGTTCCTTATCGAGCTTTAACATCAACAGATCTCGGTAAACCTCCGCCACCTCAAATGCAGATCCCGTCTTTATTTTATCCATATAGTCTCTGTAACGCCGGTTCCATGTCTGATTATCCAAAGGTTTATCTCTCCTTTTTAAAATGGAAACGAGCCTGGGAACTTCACTGTCCTCAATAATTTCCCTTAAACCGACATTATTTACATTAGAAGTAGGAATCATGATAATCATATTATTATCAAGGATACGCATTACGTAAAAATTCTGCCTACAACCTGAAATTTCCTGAGTTTCAACTTTTTCGATAACTCCAACGCCATGGGCAGGATAAACAGCCATATCACCAATGTTAAACATTTCCCCCCCTATAAAATAATGATTCCTTTTTTAATGTCTCCTTTTTCTAAACTATCGCTTTCTCCATTATTTGAAACAAGAGGCTGACCAGGATAAACTATAATCCATTGAGCAAAATTTATTTTTCAGACAACCTCATCTCTAATAATATTTAAAGGCCGATTTAAATATCAGTTTATTCTTTACCTCAAAAGGAGTTAAAGACTAATAATACGGCCTTTTTAGTTCCGGATTGGCGTTAAACTGTAAGAGCTACCAAATATCCAACGGCTGGCAAGGTAGGAGCGATTACCAGTGAAACTACTGCCATCAACTTGATCAGGATATTCATTGCCGGACCTGAAGTATCTTTAAAAGGGTCGCCGACAGTATCTCCAATCACAGCAGCTTTGTGGTTATCAGATCCTTTTCCTCCAAAATGACCTTCCTCAATATATTTTTTTGCGTTATCCCACGCGCCACCTCCATTGGACATAAAAAGGGCAAGAAAAGCGCCCATTATCGTTGAGCCAAGGAGCATTCCGCCAAGGGTATCGGGGCCAAGCAGAAAACCTACAGCCAAGGGGGTTAAAATAGCAACCAGACCAGGAGCAACCATCTCTTTGAGAGATGAATTTGTTGCAATTTCCACACAAGTTTTCGAATCCGGCTTAACACCTTCTTTCCCTTCAAGAAGTCCGGGTATTTCACGAAACTGGCGACGAATTTCCTCTACAATTTTGAAGGCTGCTTTTCCTACTGAAGTCATTGTCAATGCAGCGCAAAGCATTGGCACCATAGCTCCAAGAAAGGTTCCAATAACCACCATCGGTTCTTTAATATCAATGACTCCCAATTCTGATGCTTGAGTAAAGGCTACAAAAAGCGCCAAGGATGTTAAAACCGCTGAACCAATGGCAAAACCCTTGCCGATAGCTGCGGTTGTGTTCCCAAGGGCATCCAAACTGTCTGTAATCTTTCTGGTCTCCGGACCAAGACCTGCCATTTCCGAAATACCGCCTGCATTATCCGCAATCGGCCCATAGGCATCAACAGTCATGGTTGCGCCCACTGTTGCAAGCATGCCCACGGCAGAAAGGCCTATTCCATAAATACCTGCAGCATTAAAAGCAATAAACATTGCCACACATATTCCGAGCATAGGGAAGTAAGTTGACTGCATCCCTACGGCAAGCCCTGCAATAATGACAGTAGCTCCACCGGTCTTCGTCTGTTCCGCTATGCGTTTGACTGGTGGACCTGAGGTATAATATTCCGCAAGAAGACCAATTACAATCCCGCAAACAAGTCCTGATAATACCGCCCAGAATGCGCCCATGGGCATACCGAGTGTTTTGGTAATATAATAAACAAGGATAATAAAGATAAGAGCTGCCACAAAGGTGGTATATCTCAGCGCTCCAGCCGGATCTCCATGCTGGAAGATCTTGATGGAGAATACACCGACATATGAACTGAGCATCCCTGCCATAACAATCAGCATCGGCATGGACATAAACATTACCCTGATATTGTCATGGTCCATACGCTGTAAAATAGGAAACTTGGCGAGGAAATTATCCGTTATAACGAGTGTTGCTCCAATAGCCACAGTAGCTACAACAGAACCGACATAGGATTCGAAAATATCTGCGCCCATACCCGCAATATCACCCACGTTATCACCCACGTTATCAGCGATAACACCGGGATTTCGCGGATCATCTTCAGGAATCCCCGCTTCCACTTTACCGACCAGATCTGCCCCAACATCAGCGGCCTTTGTATAAATACCGCCACCCACACGAGCAAACAGGGCAATGGAACTTGCGCCCATGGCAAACCCGTTAATATACTTGGCAGTTGAAGGATCGCCGCCGTAAAACCAGAACCAGAATCCGAGACCAAGCAGGCCGAGACCTGAGACAGCCATACCCATTACTGCACCTGAAAAATATGAAACGTTCAGTGCCTTGGCCTGTCCAAAATCATTTGCGGCGGCTGCAGTTCTGGAATTGCCCCTTGTTGCGGCTGTCATACCTGAAAAACCGGCCAGCATTGAACAAAAAGCGCCGGTTATAAAGGCAACAGATGTCTTCCACTCACCAAGCACAAATCCTAAAATCACAAACACAGCTATAATAAAAAATAGCAGAATGGAGTACTCTTTTTTCAAAAAGACCATTGCGCCTTCATGAATTGCTGTTTCAAGTTCCTGCATCCCCGGAGTGCCATTTGGCTGTTTCTTGACATAACCATAAATCAGCCAGGCTATTATCAGACTTAAAAGCCCTAAAAAGGGCGCATAAACGGTTAATCCCTGCATCAGCTTCTTACCTCCTTAATTTGCTAAATTTTGGCAATTTATTTGATTCATTGCCGGTTCAACCCCCTCTGAAATGAACAATTTGCATGCTTGAACCGCGAGAAAAATTATATTCTCAAGAATCTCCTTTTCGTCGGTGTAAAATGACGACAAAACATAATTTTCAACATATTCGCCATGACGCGGTCGTCCTATCCCCATCCTGAGCCTGGGAAATTGCATAGTGCTCATATACCGGATAATCGACTGTACACCTTTATGACCCCCGGCGCCACCATTTCTAACTACCTTTAACCTGCCAAATGACAGATCAAGGTCATCATGGACAACCAGAATCTTCCCATACTCAAGATCATAATAATCAGCACACTCCTTAACGGATTTGCCGCTAAGATTCATAAAGGTTTCAGGACAAAGCAAAATCATCTTTTTATTTTGATATCTCGTCAGGATATTTCGTGAGTGAAAGCGCCGTTTTGTCAAGCTGACTCCCATATCACCGGCCAACTGATCAATCACCCGAAAACCTATATTATGCCGTGTATTTTTATAACCCAAACCGGGGTTGCCGAGACCAACAATCAAGCACACATTAATTTTGGTAAAATTCCACCTCCTTTCCTGTATTTTGGTAAATATTAGTAACCCTTCACACTTTTAATGGTTACAGCTTCAATTTTAAACATTATAATATTCCGTTTACCCGTGAACGGCTACAGCAATTATGCTTCTTCGGCGCTTTCCTCTTGCAGCTCAGCCGATTCTTCCTCCTCTTCTTCCTCTGCTTTACTTATTGTAGGCGCGGCAATGATAGCTATTGTCAGATGGCCTTCATCGACAGAGGTTATTTCCTCAGGGAGCTCAAGAGCACTGACATGCAGGGAATCTCCTATTTCAAGGTTTGAAACATCTATATCGAGAGAACTAATCAGCTTGTCAGGTAAACAAGTTATCGTTAACTCCCTTCTGATATGCTGAAGAACACCGCCCTCAGTAACCCCTTTAGGTATATTTAAAAGATTAATCGGAATCCGTACCGTAATTTTCCTGTCCATCGCTATTTCGTAAAAATCGACGTGAACGAATTTATCTTTAACAGGATCAGTCTGAAGATCTTTCAGCATTACAGTTTTTGTTTCAGCGCCCTGCTCCGATTGTAATTTAAGATCAAGGAGAATATTTTCACCGCTCACTTGATCCATGATCCTTTCCAATTCCGGATAATCCAAAGAAATCATAACGGATTCCGTGCCGGGACCATAAAAGATACCGGGTACCCGGTTATTTTGCCGGAGTTTTCTTGCCACCCCTTTTCCGCTGTCATATCTTACCTGGGCTGCAAGTTCTGGTTTATTCATTCATTACCTCCATAACAGAAAATTTTCACAAACTACAAAACGTCTCTGCTCAATAAGTTGGGATCCGCGCCTTTGAGTCCGATGGATTCAATGAGTTTTTTCCACTAAGAACTGAGCTATTAGCAACCATTCCGCCAAAGCGACCGAACTTACGGGTGCCACGCATGTAAGCAATTACAAGCGCACCGGATGTGCATAATCAATCAGGGTGGGTGATTAGAGATATCGCTCTGTATCGCTTACTCTGAGCACGAGCAGACAACCTCCTGGTGAACATTTACAACTATTGCAAAAAAAACGCCCGAAAAAAAAGGCGTTAAAGATTTAAACAAATAATGTGCTTACTGAATTGGAATTATAAATCCTCCTGATTGTTTCCCCCATAAGTTCCGCTACTGATAATGTTGTAATTTTCCCGCACTCTCTGGAGCAGTTATTTAAAGGGATGGTATTTGTAACAACCAGACTGTTAATTGCGGAACTCTCAATCCTTTCAATGGCAGGCCCTGAAAGGACAGGATGAGTACAGCAGGCATGAATTTCTGATGCCCCCCTCTGATGCAATGCCATGGCAGCCTGAGTCATGGTGCCGGCAGTATCAACCATATCATCAAGAATAATAGCCGTCTTACCGCGAACCTCTCCAATTATATTCATGGCCTCGGCAATATTCGGAGCCTCCCGCCGCTTATCAATAATAGCAAGGGATGCATCAAGGCGCTTTGCAAATGCACGTGCCCTTTCAACACCCCCGGCATCGGGCGATACGATAACCAGATTACCTTGAAAATTGTTACGGATATATTTCAGTAAAATCGGCGCGGCATAAATATTATCAACAGGGATATTAAAGTAACCCTGAATCTGACCCGCATGCAAGTCCATTGAGACAACCCGGTTTGCCCCTGCGACGGTAATCAAATCCGCAACAAGCTTGGCGCTGATTGGAACCCTCGGCTTAACCTTCCGATCCTGCCGTCCATAACCGTAATAAGGAATCACAGCCGTTATGCGTTTGGCTGCGGCCCTTTTTAAGGCATCAATAATAATTAGAAGCTGCATAATGTTATCATTGACGGGGGTACAGGTAGATTGAAGGATAAAGACATCTCTCCCTCTGATATTTTCACCTATTTCTATCTGAGTTTCCCCATCGCTGAAGGTCTTGGCAGTAATCTTTCCAGCCTCTATACCAAGATAATCGCATATTTCCACTGTCAAAGCAGAATTGGATGTCCCGCCAAAAAACTTCATTTCAGGTTTTATTCTCATTTTTTTATCAATTAATGGCTGGGGTGGGAGGATTCGAACCCCCGAATGCGGGCACCAAAAGCCCGTGTCTTACCGCTTGACGACACCCCAATTGGCGACTGTAACACATTTTATTTTAGATCACTGAAAAGAGCCAGGAAACTGTCCAAGAATACCCTTTTTCCCAAGCTATGCGTTATGCTCAAAAAATTATCCTCGAAATATCAACTATATGCCTGTGGTAATTTTTTGAGCAAGCCTTGATTTTGAAAAATATTGCTATTCCCGGACAGCCTCCTAGATAATCCCTTCTACAGCGACGATGAACCCAAGATGTTGAGATTCAAGGTATCTTTTTGCCTGCATGGCCTTATCCTTTGATTTAAATATGCCGAATACACTGGGCCCGCTGCCTGACATTAATGCACCTTCAGATCCTGTTTTCAGCAGATATTTTTTTATTCCCTCAATAACAGGATAATGTAAACACGCTACACTCTCCAAATCATTTTCAAGAATATTAACTATATCAAAAGGTCTTTTTTGTAATTTTTGTAGTATATTGCTAAATTCCTGCGTTGTCAACTCTAATTTCAATTTACTATAAACCCATGAAGTAGACACCATAAATGGGGGCGTAATGATAACATACCAGAATTGTGGCCAATTTTCAATAGGTTCCAGTATTTCTCCAATCCCTCTCGCTATTGACGGCCTGCTCTTCAGGAAGAAAGGTACATCCGCGCCCAAACCAACGGCCATCAGGGCAAGTTCCTGATCTGAAAGGGGATTGTCGAAAATTTCATTTAATGACTTAAGCACTGAAGCAGCGTCACTGCTGCCACCCCCCAAACCAGCGGCAACAGGAATATTTTTGGTGAGTTTTATAGAAAGGCCCAGATTGATATCGGTCAGAGATAAAAATGCAGTTGCAGCCTTTATCACAATGTTATTTTCATTATCAGGCACTTGATGCCCAAAACTTGTAAGGGATATTATCCCCGGAGGTCCCGGGGCCAACTCAAGCTGATCGCATAAATTAACAGCTACCATAACAGACACCAGATCATGGTAGCCGTTTTCTCTGCGCCCTGTAATTTTTAATACTATGTTCAGCTTTGCCGGCGCCTTAACGCTCTTGAAAAAACTGTGAGTTTCAACTCTCAATTCGTTTTAATTCCTACTTGGGGACAGCGATGAAATAACCTCATCGCTCCTTAGGGTTCGCGCCGGGAGGCTATCCGGGAATAGCAGTTTTTTTCAAAATCAAGGCTTGCTCAAAAAATTACCACAGGCATATAGTTGATATCGGAGTCTCGCAAGCTCGCTTACCTCCGAGGATAATTTTTTGAGCATAGCGCAGGGTTTGGGGAAAAGGGCATTCTCGGACAGCCCCACAGGACCAGCCCTTTCAAGGTGGGCTTGTAATACATTGGATTTAAAGCATATTTATCACGATTTTTGCGTGCTGGTGTATTAACAACACATGATAACGTAATATAATCAACGACTTTTCTGGTTTTTTGTAAAGGGAACAATACTGTTTTAGACAGAAAAAGCAGAACCATTCAAAAATACCTTGCAAAAAAATTAGATTCAATTTATTTGAGCTACAATATCAAAAAGTTACCACCTTGAAAGGGCTGCCCCACAGGACTAATCCCGGATGTGAAGTGTTAGGTAAATAGTGGCGTCCTGCCTTTTAATTAAAAAGAGAATCGTATCACCCTTTTTGTATGTACTCATTTTTTTTGTAAATTGATCAATATTTCTGATCGGCATATAATGAATTTCAAGAATAATATCACCGGGCCTCAACCCTGCTTCAGCCGAGGAAGAACCTTGTTCAACCTGAACAACTACAACACCGCTTGATTCCGTAAGCCCAAATCTCCTTTTAAGTTCCGGTCTAATATCTTCCACTACCATCCCGAAATCAGGTCTGACCTTACTTGCGCTTTGAACCTCTTTTTTCTCCTGGAGTTCCCCAACTTTTACATAACAGCTTTTTTCCCTTCCTTTCCTGATAATTGAGATTTTTACCTTTTTGCCTACCCGGGTTGATGCTACTATATATGGAAGATCATTCATTTCCTTGATTTTTTTCCCATCAAAAGAGACAATTACATCCCCGCGTTTAATACCTGCTTTTTCGGCAGGACCTCCATCGCTTACATCAGCTACAAGAGCTCCATTATCATTTTGAAGACCCAGTATCCCCCTAAGCTCCGGAGTTATTTTCTGAACCATCACGCCCAGCCAGCCTCTCTCAACTTTTCCTTTTTTGAGTTGAGGAAGAAGATCCTTGGCCATGTTGACAGGAATTGCAAAGCCGATGCCCAAACTTCCGCCACTTTTGGTAAAAATAACCGAATTGATCCCAATCACTTCCCCCTTCGCGTCAAGAAGAGGCCCCCCGCTGTTTCCTGGATTGATTGGGGCATCGGTCTGAATAAAGTTGTCATAAATCCCTGTGCCGATATGCCTGTACTTGGCGCTGACAATGCCCGCGGTCACTGAATTCCCCAGACCAAACGGGTTACCGATTGCGATCACCCAGTCCCCTACTTCGAGCTTGTCGGAATTGCCAAGTTTAAGTGGCTTTAAAGGTGTGTCGGCCTTAATACGGATGAGCGCCAGATCAGTCTTTGGGTCACGTCCAACGATTTTTGCGATAAATTCTTTTCCATCTGCAAGTCTTACCTTAATTTCATCCGTCTTTTCAACAACATGGTTATTGGTTAATATATAGCCGTCCTTATCAATTATAAAACCTGATCCAAGGCTTTTTTGTCTGAAATCACGGGGCATCTGTTCTCCAAAAAAATGTTCAAAGAAGTCATTGAATGGATCATCAGGATTGAGCGGCAACTGAAAACGTTTAAGTCCGCGCACACTGCTTTTGATTATCTTTACTGTGCTGATATATACTACCGAAGGACTTGCATCTTTAACCAAGCTCGAAAAAGACCCTGGGGCACCTGTCAAATCCCGGGCAGATCTCGCCTCTGACACAGGAGTAAAAATAAGAACAGCAACAAAAAAGGCGCTTATACAAAAAATGGACAGGCGAATAACAGATCTTTTACAAGTCCGGCATTCTTTTCTTTTCATAACGTTCATAAGATACACCTCAATTTCTTAAAACTATTTCAAAAGGTTTAATTATATATATTTAAAGATAATGCGTAACTACTCAGTTGGATAGGTTAAAGGCTGAAAGCCGTCAGAGAAAAGCGCATTTTGAAGCCATGTCTGGTGCAAGAATCAGACATTTCCGCCAAAGTGCGGCAATTGTGCTCTTCTCTTTCCTTCATCCTAAACTGCTTCAGCCTGACTACGTGATTAGTTACGATAATGTTTTTTGGAACATAGATTTTTAGAGATTTTCACTAAGGAACGAGGACGAATTAACTTCCCCAACTATGCATCACAGCTTCAGGTCATCTTTGCCGGATCTAAAAGTACAAAAAACTTGAAATAGCTCACTATTCCTGCAGCTTTTGTTCTTTTAGATCGAACAAACCTGCCCTAAATCCGTGCGCCTGCCCGGGGATGTTATTTCGCCCTCGTCCCTTATTTCCCAAGGCAATTGTCAATTTGGCTCCAAATTCCGTATTATAATGTGCCAAAGATGACCCTTTTGCCGTAAATAGGCATTCTAAGCGCAGCCCGGAGATAAGAATGGAACCTTGAACTAAACCCTGAACCATTGAACCCATGAACGGTTACGACACACAGGCAGGGACGGAAATGGGCAGGTATGCGAGCCTGCGAGACTCAGAAAAAACAGTTTTCGTTCAGACACTATTTTGCAGCATCGATATAACGCCATCTCATATCACTTAACACTGTCTCAGTAAATTTTTTCTCTTCTTCCGTTAAATTACCCTCTGTTTTTTCCTTTAACATTGAAATAGTATCAATTACATGCTTGGCAAGAGGTAAATCTTTTTTTTTCTCTCCAGTCCTGGGATCGGCGGCTTCACCGAGATGAAACAGAGCGGTAGAACTAAGGCTATAAATAAGGGACACAAAATTGACCTCAGGCAGAGGTAGAGGCTCTTCCCTGGAAGCATCTTTAGACGCATCTTTTTCAGGCTCCGCCTTTTTCTTTTCTCCTTCAGTTTCTTTGTCCTTCAATTCCCCTTTTTCATTCAAAGATCTTCTGTCTTTTATTACAAACCCTTTTTCTTCTTCTTCCATTACCTCAACTCCTGTAATTCGTAACCGCTCACGAATCTCTGTTTACGTTTTTTTTGGTTACGAACATGCCGAACTCACTGTTAAATGAATGGCCCGAATTTATCCGCACAGGCTGCATAATTTCCGTTTCAATCGACGGTTAACTGTAAATTACCAACCGTGAACGGTTACTCCAACTCTATATTCTTTGCTGAAAAAACGCTCTCAAGATTTTTCAGTTCTGCAAGAACATCGTCACCAACAACAGTACTGGTCGTCAATAAAATCACGTTCCATTTCTTGTCTTTTTCTTCTCCAACTTGCATACGACTGATATTGACACCATGTTTTCCAAGAGTTGTGCCGATCTGACCGATGATGCCGGGCCTGTCCTGATTATGTATGAAGAGGATATGACCTTCGGGAATTGCCTCGAGATAGAAGTCATTGATACGCACGATTCTTGGCATATTATTTCCGAAGATAGTTCCGGAAATAATATTTTCACCTTCCAATGTTTTAACGGTAAGAGCGATAAGGCTGGTAAAATGTTCTGATGTACTGCTTTTGGATTCTACTACCTTTATCCCTCGATTACTTGCTATAAAGGGTGCATTCACAAAGTTCACATCATGTTTAAGGATAGGCGTAAGCAATCCTTTCAGCATGGCCGTGGTTATAGGAGATACATCATAATCACAAATAGTTCCTGAATATGAAACGTGCACCTCCAGGATAGCGCTTTCAGCAAGCTGGGCCTGCATTAATCCCATTTTTTCCATCAGACCGGCATAAGGTCTCAGGATATTCATCAATTCAGAGCTGATACTTGGCACATTCACGGCATTTTTCACTGTTCCGCTAAGGAGATAATCAACAATCTGTTCAGCTACATCTATCGCCACATTATCTTGGGCCTCAATCGTGGAAGCACCAAGATGAGGTGTACAAATGAAATTCGTTAACTCCATCAGTTTGTTTTTCCCAGGAGGCTCAGTAAGAAATACATCAAGGGCCGCACCCCCTAATTGTCCGGATTTCAAGGCATCGTAAAGGTCCTCTTCATTCACAATCCCACCACGTGCGCAGTTAATCAACATTGCACCTTTTTTCATCTTTGAAAAGACTTCCTTGTTGATCATACCGGTTGTTTCTTTGGTCCTGGGCGTATGGATAGTTATATAATCCGACCTGCGCAGGAGTTCATCAAAGGAGACAGTCTCAAAGTCCATCTTTTCAACAGCTTCCGGTTTTATATAAGGATCATAAACAATGACCTTCATTTTTAAACCCCTGGCCCTGTCCGCCACAATACGGCCTATATGACCTATTCCGATCAAACCAAGGGTCTTATTGAAAAGTTCGCGACCCTTAAGTTGTTTCTTAATCCATTCACCTCTCTTAAGCGAGGCTGTTCCCTGTGGTATATTTCTGGAAAGCGACATGATCATGGAGATGGTATGTTCAGCAGTGGTTATAGTGTTTCCTTCAGGGGTATTCATAACCACAATCCCATGCCTGCTCGCTGCAGGTATATCCACGTTGTCAAGTCCTATACCGGCTCTTCCAACAACTACCAGCTTTTTGGCTGCCTTAATGATATCCTCTGTAACCCTGGTTGCGCTGCGAATCACAAGGGCATCATATTCACCGATAATCTCTTTAAGCTCGTCAGGACTAAGACCTGTCTTTACTTCCACGTCAATGTCCGGGGTTTCCTTAAATATTTTAATTCCAACTTCTGACAGAGGATCGCTTACAAGAACCTTCATAAAATATTTCTCCTTAATTATTCTGTAACCGTTCACAGGTTCACGGGTTCAATGTTAATAGCTCAATATTCAGGATTTAAAGGCACTTGCCCCAAATTTGCTGTTTGTTACAAGGCTTTGCCCTGGCGACTGTCCGAGAATGCCCTTTTCCCAAACTCTGCGTTACTCGAAAAAAATTTTCCTCGGAGGCAAGGAACGAGGACAAATTAACTTCCCCAACTATGCATCACAGCTTCAGGCCATCTTTGCCGTATCTAAAAGTACAAAAATCTTGAAATAACTCACTATTCCTGCAACTTCTGTACTTTTAGATCGAACAAACCTGATCTAAATCCGTGCGCCTGCCTGAAAAAGTTATTTCGCCCTCGTCCCCAAGCAAGCTTGAGAGACACAAATAATAACCATATGCCTCCTGCGGTAATTTTTTCGCAAGCCTTGATTTTGGGAAAAATTGCTATTCTCGGACAGCCTCCTTTGTAATTCCTGCCCGGAAGCTCTGTCTCCCGTTTACGAGGCAAAGCCTGGAAACCAGCCGGCAAAAACCAGGTCCAAAATTGAACATCTTTCACAAACTTCAAAGTGTCATGTGTGAAAATCTTATCATGCAAAAGTAATTTGTCAAGATGGATATTCAATTTTCGTTCAGGCGCTGCTTATTATTGGGCGTAATTTATATAACTCATGTCTCAACACGAATCAATAGATATAGACCCAACAGCAAAAAAATAATATTGGCAAACCAGGCGGAAAGCATGGGTGGCAATGCACCGGAAAGGCCGAGTGTTCTCGAAAAACCCAAAGAGAGAAGATAAAAAAAACATACACCGATGCCCATGGAAACAGCGAGCGCTGTTCGCCCTTTTTTTAATCTCAGGGAAATAGGGACAGCGAGAAGGGCCATCACAAGATTTATAAAAGGGAGCGCCAGCTTGACGTTCATATCAACCAAATATCTCGTTGCATCATAACCCTCAAGCTGAAGTTCCTTTGCAAATTTTTTCAATTGCAGGTAAGACATCTGCTCCGGCTTTTTTTTTATCCTGAGAAATACTGCCGGGGTCTCCGACAAAACAAGTTCCATTTCTTTGAACTTCCTTATGTCGTAGGTTCCTTCACCTTTTGCTACCTGTATCATTCCTTCTTTAACTATCCATTTCTTCCCATTCCAGATGGCCTTCCACCCATCTATTTTTTTTATCAAATGAAAAAATTCGTCAAAAAAATAGAATGAAGGGCCATCCATAATCATCTCACTGGAATCATAATGCCTTATATAAAAAATGCAATCAGCGCCTTTGTACCAGATATGATTACGAAAATAAGCAGTTGCCGGATTCCTTTTGTTGATCTCAACATTCCAAATGGCGCGACTCCTGCTACTTGCGTACGGAACGACCAGTTCGGACAAGAATAAAACAGCTATTGCAAGCGCCATTGAAACAACGACTATCGGACAAGAAAATCTGAAAACACTCAAACCGCACGATTTTAGCGCAATAATCTCATTATTTTTTTTCATAAAAGAGAAGACAATAATAACCGATATCAAAGTTGCGACAGGAGCCATCTGTACAATGATATAGGGAAGTTTGCACACAAAAAAGAGCATCGTCTGCCCTGTGGATGCACCTGCATTTATAAACTTGCCGATCTTTTGCACAAAATCTATGACCAGGTATATCGAGATAAAAATACTCTGACATAAGACAAAGATCTTGATAAACTCTTTACATAAATATTTTGTTAATATTTTCATATGGTCAGGATAATAACAGATAATTTCTCAAAAAGATCGACCTGTGCGGTTAAGCTTAGCCGCAGTTTCTGATAAGTTCAGACCTCGGAAAGAATGGCATTTTAAGCGTAATTTTTTGGACACTTTTCTTTTAAACAGGTGACGAACCAACTTCAATCGGTAATATTTTTCATAACCGTTCACGAGTTTAAAGGTTAAAGGTAAAAAATAGAAGATAGAAGGTAGAAAGCAGAAGGCAGAAGGTTAATAGCTCAATATTCAGGTTAATAACTTATGGATTCCTGGGCATCCTTCAATAAATTCGAAAAGTAGTTTACAGTTTGAACGTTTCACGTTTCCACGCTCTTCGTGGGAATATATACTAAACGTGCATCAACAGTCACTGCCCCTTTAACCGGCATATAACCCGTAAACGGTTACTGTTTTTCTAATGGGCAACCACAGGGGGTTGCCCCTACGCAGGGACAGGCCCCTGTGCCTGCCCTTCCGAAATAATCCCAATGCACGGTGAAAACAATCCGTTTTTAATCAATCTTTTTGCTTGTGTCTGTCCAACGAATCATTGTGTAATGGCCGAAAAATATGAATAACAAGGCTTTTCGCATTTTTATTCAATCTATGATTTCCGAGGTCTGAAGTTGCAATGAAAGCCTCATAGTTTATATTTTAAAGACTGTTCACAATACAGTGCTTTTATGCCGCTCTAAAGCCCATCTGCTTGATCCGGTAATACCTGGGAAAAACTGAAAATTTGACTGGATGAGATCAGGTTTTTAATGTGTCATAAAACTGTCCGCTCCGGACTATTTTTTCTCCTACTTTTGCTCCACACAACTGGCAACGGTATTCATATCTGTCTCCGTCGGAAAGGATGAGAAGCAAAAACTTTCTAACCGGTACGGCCCGCTTACAATTCGGGCAATAGAGTTCCGAGGCCTCCAGTTCCTTGAAACTCTCCTGAGGCCGGTCCTGATAATACCGTTTTTTTTCGACATACGGAAAAGGAATGCTGTTCATAAATATTACCTGTAGATTTTGAGTTAAATTTATGATATTGATTGTATAATATAATATAGATAATTAATCAAAAGCAAGTCATTTCAATATCTCATAATTTCATTACATTTTAAGTTATAGGTACGAGGACGAAATAACATCCCCAGACAGGCGCACGGATTCAGATCAGGTTTGCCCGATCCATCAGATCGGGCAAAGATGGCCTGAAGCTGTGACGCATAGTTGGGAAAGTTAATTTGTCCTCGTTCCTAAACAAAGGAGGATAACATGAAAGTAAAACATATTGATCACATCGGTATTGCTGTTAAAAATATTAAGCAGGCAGGTAAATTTTATACGGACATTCTGGGACTAAAAATACAAGGCCTTGAAACAGTAGCGGATCAAAAGGTTAATGTTGCTTTTTTACCGATAACGGACAGCGAGATAGAATTGTTGGAATCTACTGAGCCGGACGGCCCGATTGCCAGGTACATTGGCAAAAAAGGGGAAGGTATTCAGCATGTTGCTTTTCGTGTGGAGGATATTGATGAAACACTAACGGAACTAAAAGAAAAAGGAGTCCGTCTTATCGACCAGAAAGCACGATTAGGGGCAGGCGGGGCTAAAATTGCCTTTATTCATCCAAAAGAAACTAATGGAGTTCTCGTTGAAATATGTGAAAGGGATTAATAATCCGGCTCAGGGTATTTGTTCACGCCGCCTGCGGCGGCGTCAACAAATCGCTTGAGCTGACGAACCTTCCATGATAACCAGCCCTCCCCCGTTATCATGGAAGACTCGCAGCTCAGCTCGCGCATTGAACGTAAGCGTTCAATAGGAAGCTTTCCGAGAATGCCATTTTCCCCAAACTCTGCGTTATGCGAAAAAAAAATAATCTACGCATCCTTCTCGCCCTTTTATCCATCTTCTACATTGCGGCAACAGGGGTTTGGTAGATACGGATTTCAATCCCGTATCTACCATGCAACTGATACCACGCCTTGAAAACGTTCAAAAATTCTGCGCGATATGCGTAGATTATTTCCTTCCAGTTCCCTAAAACCGTGAACGGTTACCTAAAATCTAACCGACCAAATTAAAACCATCATGTCAAAACATTGTTCATTTTTCTTTTTCAAAACAAAGTCCAGTCGGCATATAAAGATATAACTCTCAGAAGCGGTAGGTTATTAAACCATGCGTTGTATCATAAGGAGAAACGCTTACCTGGACACGGTCTCCAACCATCACCTTTATGCGGTGCTTCTTCATTCTTCCTGAAAGAACACCCCTTACTGTAATATCGTTTTCACATTTAATTTCCATGGTTCCACCACCCAAAACCCTGGAAATTACACCTTCTAACTGGATTAAATCATTTCTACTCAAAATATTCCTTCCCCGGCGCCAACCCGCATTTCCTGCCTGCATTCTCAGGCAGCTGCGTATATGCCCATAGTTACTGCATCGTGTTTGAAAAACGGTCTCAATGTACGGAAAAACATAGCTTTTTCCATTTTCCTTTACTCTCTTTTTATCCACAGACATCTCTATCAACCTGATAAGATGTTCTATAAGAAATCAAGGGTAAATGCCTATTCATTTTTTTTATTATATTTATACTATTTTACCTCTTGATGTCAATTAAATATCATATAATAATAATTGAATTATAGAATGTTGAGTTGTAAAAAAACTCTAATGCGTATAAGATCAGAGATAAACAAAAAAGGTAACCGTTCACAGGACATTCCTTTGCATGTTATTACAAACGAAGCAATCTTATAGTTCCTCATACGGCAATCCCCGACAAAAAGTATTATTGGCTCTCGTTCCCACGCTCTGCGTGGGAATCCATACCAGACGGGCATTAAGGAAGGAGGACAAACTGACTTCCCCAACTATGCATCACAGCTTCAGGTCATTTTCGGCAGATTTTAAAGAGCAAAAACCTTGAAATAGTCCACTATTACTGCGCCTTTTGCTCTTCAGGATATACCGAACCTAACCTGAATCCGAGCGCCAATTCTGTAAAGTTATTTTTGCGCCAACCCTGACAGTCACTACCCCTGTAACCGGCATATAACCCGTTAACGGTTACCAAAAAAGAAACACTCATTATGCCTTCTGAAAATCTTGTTAAATCTGTTCCTTCTTTTACCTTCCTGGAGGATAAAATTTATCCGGTAACAAGCGACCTGATCATCGAGACTCCTTTGCAGATTATCGTTAATGGAGAATGTTATGCCTGCATTATGATCACACCTGATAATATCAGAGAGCTGGTAACAGGTTTTCTTTTTACTGAAGGCCTCATCTCAAGGGCCGATGAAATGAAGAAATGCATTATATCTCCTGTCGGAGGAGATGACGATACCCGGGCTTTTAAGGCCGGAGTAACGATTACTTCCATAAACTCACCTCCCGTAACCCGTGTTGACGGAAAAAAGGGCTTATCTTCCGGATATTCTTTTTTTGGAGTTGAAAATAATTATCTAAGCGCCAAATCAAGTCCTGTCAATAATACACAAAAATTCTCAATGACCGTCATAAAAGATCTTTCGTCAAAACTGCAGGGATTCCAACCTGTCTACAAAAGGACAGGCGGTGCCCATGCCGCCTTTATTTTTGATTCCGAAGGCAACAAGATCTTTCACAGTGAAGATGTGGGACGTCATAATGCCCTGGACAAAGCCATAGGGGTCTCGTTAATAAACGAAACCCCTTTCGAAGACAAGATACTGGTTTCAAGCGGCCGGGCCAGTCTCGAAATGACACTGAAGGCGGCAAGAGCGGGTTTCCCTGTTTTTGTAGCCCTGTCCAGGCCTACACAGATGGCGGTTGAAGCAGCAATTTTTTATCATATCACCTTAATCAATACGGCAAGGGATTCGAACCGCATTTACAG
>JAGGXA010000008.1 GCA_021163285.1 Deltaproteobacteria bacterium
ACAGGATGGTGAACCTATCTGCTATACGTATGCATAAAAGAGAAAGGAGGATCTGTCACGTAAACTGATATTCTACATTGCTTCATCGTGGAAAAGAGCGAAATAACCAACAATGGATATCTATGCCAAAATCAGGGAGCTATTCTCCAAAATGGAAACGCTCCGAAGAAATTTTACGCAATGCCTCATCTTTTCAAAGAGCAGATAGACCTCATCTACACCCATCAAAAAGTTGTTTTCTGTATAATAGCAGAGCCGGGGGGATAAAACCGGACTTGTCCAACAACCGGGCTCAGGGGCAAGCGGGAGCCTGGAAAAGTCTGATATTATGCGCGATATGTGTAGATTATTTTCTTCCAGTTCCCTGATTTATCGGCTCAAATGTTCTTTTCAACTGCCATCCGTCATCCAGCGCCTGTACCTCCGCCATTACCTTTGGAAATAAATCCGGGATTGTGCGCTTTCTATTTAAATGTAAAGGAAGACCGGTTACAGGTGATACAGATAAGGGCTGCATTTGTTCATGGGTTCCTTCAAGGGCCATTAAAGGGTTAAATACCAGGTCGGCAGGCTGAAGAAGATTTTTTTTGTAAATGCGGCTGTTCAAAATAGCGTTTGCCGTGTCAATCCAGATGGGAAGGGCGCCTGATGCGCCGTAAACGGTCATGTGTTCTGATTTCATGGGACGGTTGTCATCATATCCAACGTAACAGGCAATAACATACCCATCCTCAGTATTAAGCATACCTGTTCCTGTATCAGGGGTTGGAATAAAACCGACAAAACTCGAATTAGTAAATCGGTTGGAAGTGCCTGTCTTACCAAATGAAGGGGTTGAAACATTGATTTTTTCATTGTGGTCGCCAAGGGATACCTTGAGTTTATCTCCGGCGCTTCGGCCCGTTCCTGTTTCCATGACCTTGCCGAGTATCCCTGTTATCAGACGAGAGACCCTGTTAGTCAAAACCTTTTTGGGTTGAGGTTTATACTCCCACAGAAGATCGCCATACCGGTCAACGATCTTATTAATCACCGGAACCATGGCGTCGCTGTTTGCGCCTGAAAGGGAGTAGGTCTTGCCGTTCATAATGGCCTGATATACCCGGGCAGCTTCAAGAATGCTGATGGAATTCGGTCCTAAGGGGAAAGAAAGAACCGGATCCAGTTTTGTTGAAACTCCGAGCTCCCTGGTAAGGCGTACCACATAAGATAAATTAACAAGAGTCCTGAAATCCCGGACATTATTTAGCACTTCCATATCATATCTCTTATGGTTAAGCAGCCGCCTGTAATTTTTTTTCAGATTCTCCTGTAACCAGTCAAGCGCCTCTGATGTAATAAGGCCGTCTATCCGGATTTCAGCCTTTGTAACTTGCGATGTATTCTTGATCATCCATTCCGGGGTCACAGGGATGAGGCGGGCTGTTGATACAGCTTCGGGATCTTTTGTATAAATTATCTTCTGAGATCGGCCGTCAGAGTCCGTCCTGAAAAAATAGCGAAGAGTATCAGCGAGTTTTTTCCCGACCTCAATCGTTTTATACCGGCGATAACGTTCAATCAGGCTGGGGATATCATGGAATTGCGCTTTCATTTTTCGGTTAAGGGCTTGAAGTCTCTTGAAACTTAATCTCCTGACCCGGGTTTCCCAGGGTTCTTCAGAATTCAGCTTTTTGCTGTCGATATTGAACTTCAGACGGTTGAGGTTTTTAAGCATTTTTTCATAACCGCCAAAAATGATATCTGATTCAATCTCTTTTTTTGATTCCTCAAATGCCGCCTCCTTAAGGGCATTATTATTAACAACTACTCCATACCTGTCCCTTATCCGGGCCTTGTATTCGAGATAGGACTCTCCCCTTTTTCTGCCAAGGCCGACGATATCCACCACCTGACGAAACTCATGCCTGTTCAAATGATCGGTCAAGTGATAAAGCAGCCAGACCGTTGCCAGGTTTTCCGATTTTGCGCCCGCCCATACCATGGATACCTTCCTGCTTTGAGGATCGTGATCCGGCCTTGGGATGTAAGAAACGTTCTCAAAATTAAACATCTCCCGAACATTTAACAGAGGATCAAGGCTGTTCCACTTGAGCTGGAGCGCGGCAGTATAGATAAGCGGTTTAAAAATTGAGCCAAGCTGTCTTTTGGCATCCACTGCCCGGTTGAAAAAGCGATTAAAATATCCTCCCACCATTGCCTTTATCATCCCGTTTTGAAGCACAACAATACCCCCTTGAAGTTCGGGGATCTTTGATAGTATGAGTCTCGTTTTGTTCCCATCCTCTGTTGAGTTCAGCGCCTGAACAGATACCAGGTCACCCACGTGAAAATTTTTCAAAAACATCCGAACATATTTTTTCTCAAACCTGATCCGGCCTCCCGGTTTCCCGTTCAACCAGGCTTCCCCCATAGGTTTAAGCCCGTTATAATCAATAATGCCTCCGCCATGATCCCAAGACACGGCCATGCAGCCATCCCCCCTATTTGTATCTATATGAGTGATCCGTGATAAAAATGGCAGGTTACCCGTTGGTTTTTCAAGACCTGTTTCAATTAATTCCTTGCGCTTATCGGGCGATTGTTCAATTTTATAACCATTCAATTTAACATCTAATACCGGCAGGTGAGACCTGAGGCTTAAAAGCGCTGCTTCCTGGATATCTTTGTTGATTGAAGTATAGACGGCAATTCCGGACGTTGCGATGTTGTCAACTCCCTGTTCATGGAGGATCTTTTGAAAATATTCGGATTCGAGCTGCTCGCGCACATAGTCGAGTATAACATTTAATCTATATGTAATTTTTCCTTCCTTAAACGGAATTTCCTTTTTCTTTGCATCTTCATACCGGGTCTTTGTGATAAAATTCAAATCCAGCATACTCTTAAGGACATAGTCCTTGCGTACTTTGGCCAGTCTTCGTGCCTCATTTTTTTCCACCTCCGTCTTTTTGATAAAAGGATTATACCGCGTGGGCCCTTTGACCGATCCGGCAATAAATGCTGCCTCCACCAATCCAAGGTTTTCCACCTCTTTGCCGAAATAGTACTGTGCAGCGATCCCGAGGCCCTTTCCATAACCGTTTACAAAGAATTGATTGGAATACATTTCGAGAATTTCCTCTTTCGAATATTTTCGTTCGAACAGGAATGCCTGGATCAACTCCTTGAATTTGGCGCTATAAGACCTTTTTTCGCGCCTGAATATGTTTTTTGCTGCCTGCTGTGTGAGAGTGCTGCCGCCCTGCACGACTTTGCCTGCCTTGAGGTTGGCCAGAAAGGCCCTTGCAACCGCCCTTGGATCAATCCCCTTGTGGTTAAAATAATTCCTGTCCTCCGCAGCAATCAGGGCCTTGATAAAAACCTTTGGAATATCATTATAACATATATATTTACGGTGGGTTTTTTCAAAAAAGACACCGATAGGCGTCCTGCCGTCATCATAGTAGACCGGACTTTCAGAGGCAATAACACTTTCAACTACCCCCCTTTGGATCCGCATTTCAGCATCATGGTTCACGCTTATATAGACATACCCGATAAAACATAGAGGGATAATAAAGAAAAGAGATACCAGGAGGATGAGGATCTCTCTCTTTTTTTTGCCGATTCCATTAGCTCGTTGAACTTTGGGAACGTCATTTACCATCAAAGAGTTCCCCTGAAACGAGTTTTTTCCTGATTACTTCTTTGAGATTGAGACCCTTCATCTTTAGTCCTTTCCGGCCATACTTCATGTTTACCTCTATTATATACCATTTGTTCCGACTGTGAATAAGGTCAATGCCCACGTCATTAAAATTGCACTTTCTTGCATATTCCACGGCCATTTCTATCGCTTCCGATGGAATATCGTTGAAATTTATCACCCCCCCCCGGGAAAGATTGGTCCTGAAATTATCAGACCTCCTGACCCGCCAGTAGGCAAGCACCGGAAGAAAATTTATAAGGATGACACGCAGATCACGTTCATGCGGCAGGAATTCTTGGATATATGCCACGTTTGTAATTTCAAGGTATTTATCCAGTTCTCCCTGATTGCGTATCATAAATACCCCTGTTCCACGGGCTGAAAGTCTGGCAAGCTTTGCTATAAAAGGGAAACTGAAGTCCTTGAGAATATCCTGGTGGTGGAGATGATAATAGAACCTGGTTCGGGGATGGGGGATGCCGAGCATGTAAAACAGGGTGGTCTGTTTGATCTTTTCATCCGCATAGAGATAGGTCTCAAGGCTTGGAAATATCTTCTTCCCAATTGTCGTTAAAAACTGGGCATAGTTCAAAGTAGGGAAGAGAATTATCTCCGCGCCCAGGATTAATTCCCTCTCACAGGGAGTATAGTCTAAAAAATTCGGTTTTACCCCGACTGTGAGCACCTCGGGTATGCCCTTTAGTCTGCTTCCAAAGGCAATGCACCTTTTTTGATCTTTTACCATTTCGTAAGTGTTCACGGTTATTGGTTTACAGTTGACGGCTTAGGGACGAGGAAAAATTAGCTTCTCCAACTATGCATCACAGTGCGCCTCTGCCTGGGGATGTTATTTCATCCTCGTCCCTTATTAAAACCTGAACCATTAAATCCTTGACCCTTTACCCATTGTCTTACCTGGACTGCTTTCTTCTCGGCTTTTGCGATAATTTCATTTATGTCGAGAGAAATCAGTCTCCTGTCTTCCATGATTAGACGGCCATTTATTATTGAATAACTGACATCGCTTGCAGATGCCGCGTAAACACAATGAGAATACGGGTTATACATTGGTGTCAGGTGGGGTTTATTGCAGTCCAGAATAATAATATCAGCCCTTTTTCCAACCTCAAGAGAGCCTGTAATATCTTCGATCCCCAAGGCTTTTGCGCCTTCGATTGTTGCCATTTTTAAGACTGTGACCGTATCCATAACCGTGGGATCTAATGAGTTGACTTTGTGGAGCTTTGCCGTCATATCCATTTCACCAAAGAGGTCCAGATTATTATTAGACGCGCATCCGTCTGTTCCAAGCCCAACGTTTAAGCCCTTTGCGATCATTTCAGGGACGGGCGCTATACCGGAGGCCAGTTTCATATTGCTCTCAGGATTATGAATGACTTTAACTCCATACGCGGCCATCATCTCAATTTCTTCTTCATATATATATACGCAGTGATCCGCAATCAGGTGGGGACCGAGAATACCTAATGAATGAAGATGGTTAACCGGTGTTTTTCCATATCTCTTCCTGACCTCATCAATTTCAGTTAAGGTCTCAGCAACATGAATAACAAAGGGAACCTCATACTTAAGGGCCAGCTCATTAGCTGCCGTCAGCAGGTCCGGGCTGCATGTAAAGAGGGAATGGGGGGCAACCGCAATCGAAATAATGGGATCATCCGCCCACTTTTGTATCAATGATTCCGTATAGTTAAGGCCTTCTTCAACATGGCCGTAGTTTGGAGAAGGGAAATCATAGAGCGCTTCACCTGCAAGGCACCTCATTTCCGCCTTCCGGGCAGCCTTAACTGCCTGCTCTTCAAAAAGGTACATATCGCAAAAGGTGGTTGTGCCTGACATAATCATCTCTGCACAGGCAAGAAGTGTTCCTGTATAGACAAAATCTGAATCCATTTTGCTTTCCACGGGGAAGATGTAGTTATTCAGCCATTCCATGAGTGGAAGGTCATCGGCAAGCCCCCTGAACAGACTCATTGCCGCATGGGTATGTCCGTTAATAAGTCCGGGGAGTACCAGTCCGCCTCTTGCATCAATGATTTTTGGCGCGCTATATTCCTCTTCATCTCCTGTGCCGATATGGGAAATCGAATCGCCCTGCACACATAAACATCCGTTTTCAACGGTAGATGTTTTATTATCCATGGTAAGAATAGTACTATTTTTTATTACAATATCAACTTGCTGCATTTTGACACCTTGAGTTATGAAATAACCGTTTACGGCTACCTCAATTTTTTTAAACCCTTACGGGGTATTTCCCTGCATGTTATTGCGAGCATAGTAAAGTAATTTTATAATTCTACATGCAAATTCAGCCAATGAGATCGTTTCGCTCCGTTCGCAATGGCAAAGGACATCCTGACTCCCGTGAACGGCCGCAATTATTTATTGCCGAGGCCCTGAACCGGCAGCTTTGAAATAATCTTCTCCCAGAGTTCTGCCAGTCTTTGACCTGCCGTTTCGGCAGTATTGATAATTTCTTCAATAGATGTTTTCTGCATGCAGTCAGGCAGATTTATATTGGTAACAACAACAATGCCGATGATTTTCAGGTTGCAATGAACACCCGCAATAGATTCTGAAACAGTGGACATACCCACGGAATCAGCTCCGATGATTCTTAAAAAACGGGTTTCTGCAGGTGTTTCAAGGCTGGGGCCGGTTAGGCCCGCATAGATCCCCTGCCTGATTGAAATTCGTGATTCAACAGCCGCCTCTCTTGCAAGGCTAATTAACCGAGGGTCATAGACCGAACTCATGTCAGGGAAACGGATACCGAAGACATCCATGTTTGGCCCGATTAATGGATTTGTTCCGGTCAGGTTAATATGGTCAGTAATAATCATAAGATCTCCAGATTCAAACTGGGGATTTAATCCGCCGGCCGCGCTTGAGATCAACAGATACCTGACCCCGAGCATGGACATCACCCTGACAGGAAAGACGACTTCCAAAGGACTGTATCCCTCATAGAGGTGAAAACGGCCGTCACATACGATTATCTGTCTGCCTGCCAATCGGCCGGCCACCAACGTTCCTCTGTGCCCTTCAACTGTGGATACCGGGAAGTTCGGAATATCTTTATACGAAAGGCGAATATCAATCGTCATTTTTTCAGCAATCGAGCCTAACCCGGTTCCTGTTATCATTCCGATCTCCGGAGTATCCTTTATTTTTGATACCAGAAATGTCGTAGTCTTTTTTATCTTCTCAAGCATCTAATATATCCAGCCGTAATTTATGAATTAGGGGATTACCACCTGAACGGTGCACCTTAATAAGGGATGAGTATACTTGCCTTATTCTTTAGTGTCAATTGCTTCCATCTTGCCGGTGAGAAATGAAACTTTAAGGATTTGGATTGACACAGAGGTCCTGTTTCTTATACATTTCAGCAAATTCATATGCAAAAACGTAACTCCTTGATATTATACAATGCGTAAAAAATAAGACTGTCCAATTCTATATTAAAACATGGTTTTATTGCCTGAAGTGATTGAATTCCCATACAATTTCGGAACTGAAAATTTTTTGCCGTAACGAGGTCTAACCATGCAGGACAATGATGTTATCACAAATAAAGAGAGAATAAAAATCCTTGCAATTTTGACCGGCGCTTATTTTTTCTCGGGCTTTGCTGCCCTGTGTTTTGCTCCGCTCCTTCCTTTTATTCAGGATGATTTGTCATTAAACAAGGCCGGTCTTGGTCTCTTTATTTCCTCATTATATATTGGATCAATAGCCGCGGGCATACCGACCGGTCGACTCGCTGATCGCTGGGGCGTCCCAAAAACCATATCTTTGGGACTTTTAGTCCTCGGTTTGAGCCTTGGTATTATCTGTTTTATACCTTTCTTTTCATTAATCATCCTTTTTGTATTTATTGCAGGTTTAGGTTTTGGGGCAATAAACCCGGCGACAAGCAAAGGAGTCATTGTCTGGTTTACGGCACAGTGGCGAGCAACGGCTATGGCTATTAAGCAGATGGGTTTTACCGCAGGCACCATGGTAACCGCCATAATTCTGCCGGTAGTAGCTGAAGCATTGGGCTGGCGCTGGTCAATATTTATCGTTTCAATATTAGTCATATTATATGCTGCCATCTCGATATGTATTTATCCTGCATCAATACAAAAAGTCGTCAAAAAGCTAAAGGTTTCTCAAGCCAGGATAAGGGAAGAAAAACCTGCCTGGAAAAATAAACAAATAATTCTCTGGAGTATTTTATGTATATTTTATGCAATAGTTCAGTTTAGCGGCACCGCTTACATGGCTATATATATGGTGGATTATTTTTCCTTTACCAAAGTTATGGCAGGTATTTTTCTTGGTATTACACAGGGAGGCGGGGCGCTTGGGAGAGTGCTGTGGGGCAGGATCAGCGACCTGTTTTTTTCTGAACAACGGGATAAGGAAATCATTGCAATCGGTTTTATTGCTGCTCTTATGTGTATTCTCCTCGGAGTAATATCACCTGAGACTCACTATATTATTGTGGGAATAATTGCTGCCATATTCGGTTTTACCGCTATTGGCTACAATGCACTCTTTATGACTCTTATCGGTGAAATAGCCGGGCCTGAAAAGGCGGGGCAGGCAAGCGGATTTGCAGTAACCATCGCATATTGCGGTGTTGTAATAGGCCCCCCGTTATTCGGTCTTGCAGTTGATCATTTTGGTTACAATATATCCTGGACCGGATTAGGCGGGATGCTGATAATGGCCTTGATTATTGCCATGATATTGATGAAAAAAATCAACCTGCGGGATTAGTGTCAGAACAAAAACTAAAAATAGATACTATTTCGGTCAGTTAAACCTAAATCCTGCAAGCGTCGAGTTTGCCGAAGACCTGCCTGCTGCAGGCAGGTGCAAGGCGGCAAGGGCGCAGACGTACTATGATACTTCAAGTC
>JAGGXA010000146.1 GCA_021163285.1 Deltaproteobacteria bacterium
ACCTCTGGCTTCCAGAGGAGACAGGCCATTAAAAATGACTTTTGAAGATCAACTCAATGCGCTAATTTTTTTCATCCTGAAGAACATGTATCAGCTCGCCATCTCATCCAAATGCTCAAAGAGGATGATTTCGCTCGTGAAAACATTGCTCCTGAAAATGGAATCAGCAGAAACAGTTTTTCTGAAGCCATTAATAATAGAGGGCTCGAGCAATTAAAATACGTATTTGAAAAACTTAGTATTGAAGCTTCTAATGTACTGCCTGGTCAGCATGCTGACCTCGGCAATCTTGTTGCATTTGATGGTTCATTCATTGATGCCGTACTCTCAATGACCTGGGCTGACTATCGAAAAGGGTCAGAAAAAGCTAAGGCACATCCTGGCTTTAATTTAAATCAGGGCATTCCAGCTAAATTTTTTCTTACCGCCGGCAAAGAGGATGTTGAACTGTTTTATCCAAAAGCTAACCGCACAGGTCGCATTGTTTTCGTTCAGGCGCTGTTTATTGGAAATTCGCATACACTTTTTGCGGTTTGGAATTTGAGATCGAGGGTTCGGTTATGTAATACTCCTTCCGTGTTCTGCAAGTTCCTTAAGTCCTCCGAGATCAAGGATCGTAATATCGCGTCTTATTACTTCGATCAAGTTTTTGCCGACCATCTGTGCTAATATTCGCGACAGTGTTTCAGGAGACGTACTCAGAAGACTTGCAAGCTGTCCCTTTGAGATGCCTAATGTAAAGGAATCGTTTCCTCCCTCTTCGTCTGCAAGGTAAATCAGGTATGCGGCCAGACGGCCAGGGACCTCTTTCAAGGCTAAATTTTCAACATGAACCGTAAATTCGCGAAGCCGCATTGAAAGAACGGAAAGCATGTTCATGGCGAGGGAAGGATTTTTGGTGATCATTTCGACAAATGCGGTTCTGGGAAAAAAAAGCAAGTGGCTTTTGGCAATAGACTGGGCGTTTGCAGGAAATGAACGCCCGGCATAAACAGCAACTTGACCAAACGGCTCCCCAGCGCCCACAACCCGCATAATATGTTCTTTTCCTTCTAATGAGACCTTGAAGATTTTTACTAACCCGCTGACAAGCACATAAAAACCGTTGCCATTGTCTCCTTCTGAAAAAATAATTTGCCCCTTATTAAAATGCCTGTTAACAACGATTTTCCGGAGCTCTTCGATCTGTCTTTCGGAAAGGCCGCTGAAGCTGGGAATACCTGAAAGAATAGCCGAAATTTTTTTCATAAGACACCTCTTGTTCGAGGTTTACCACCTGTTCCTGGTATATGTCAAGGATACCACATCCGGAGCAGTAATAATATCTATGTAAAATATGGCATCCTTCAGTTACCCGTTTACACTTTAAATCTTGATAAATAAATGAGGGTCCACCATGAAAGCAAGAATAATAAAAGAACATATTTACTGGATGGGTTCCGTGGACTGGGACAGGCGTCTATTCGACGCTCTTATACCTCTTCCGGAAGGAACAAGCTATAACGCCTATCTCATTGAGGGGAGTGAGAAGACCGTTCTGATAGATTCAGTTGATCTGCCCATGGCTGATGAACTTCTGGCACAGCTTGATGGCGTTTCACGGGTCGATTACGTCATCTCTCAGCATGCGGAGCAGGACCACTCCGGGACAATTCCGCAGGTTCTGGAAAAATTTCCTGAAGCAAAGTTGATATCAACCCCAAAAGCAAAAGGAATTCTCATCGACCTTCTGCAAATACCCGAAGATGTTTTCATAACCGTCAAGGACGGTGAAACATTATCTCTCGGTGATAAGACCTTGAAATTTATTTACGCCCCCTGGGTTCATTGGCCTGAAACCATGGTGACCTATCTTGAAGAAGACAAGATTCTTTTCAGTTGTGATTTTTTCGGTTCCCATATCGCAACAACCGATCTTTATGTCATTGATGAAGGATGCCTTTATGAGGCGGCAAAACGCTATTATGCCGAGATTATGATGCCCTTCCGGAACATAATCAAAAAGAACCTGGAGAAACTCGCGCCTTACGATATAGAAATAATAGCCCCCAGTCATGGGCAGCTATATCCCCGCCCGTCATTTATTATTGATGCCTACCATGACTGGGTCACGGGCGCTCCCCGAAATACAGTAGTTCTCCCTTATGTATCCATGCACGAAAGCACAAAACTGATGGTTGATCATCTTGTTTCAGCCCTTGTGGAGAGAGGTGTAAGGGTAGAGCAGTTCAACCTGGCTGTAACCGACACAGGAAAACTCGCCATGGCCCTGGTTGATGCGGCGACAATTGTTGTTGGAACTCCCACAATCCTCGCGGGACCACATCCTTACGCTGCTTATGGAGTATTTCTGGCAAATGCACTGCGTCCAAAAACAAAGTTTCTTTCTATTATTGGTTCATATGGATGGGGAGGTAAAACCGTAGAGACACTGGCTGGAATGATTCCCAATCTCAAGGTAGAGATCATAGACCCCGTCCTTTGCAAGGGAGTGCCTTCAGAGAACGATTTTAAAGTATTGGATGTCCTGGCTGCCACTATTACGGAAAAACACAAAGAACACGATTTCCATTAGGGTTCACTTAAAAATACAGGCTGTTATGAAAATGATGAATTTTGAATGATGAATAAAACCACAGGGAACAAAGGGGACAGAACTGCACACCTGACAGTTTTATCGAATGTGTAGCACTGACCCCACTTAGGGACGAGAACGAAACACCAAAGGAGCAGATGGAATGAAAAGACTTGCACTAACAAGATTCAGTATCAGGCATCCCTGGTTTATAATTTCTGGGATATTTGTTGCAACGCTCTTTTTTATTCTTCAGTTTCCAAAAGTCCACTTTGATAATGATCCGGAAAACATGCTCTCCCCCAAAGAGTATGTCCGGATTTTTAATGACGAGGTCAAAAAAAAATATAACCTCTATGATTTTGTGATTGTAGGCATTGTAAACGACAAGGATCCGGACGGTATTTTTAACACAAAGACCCTTGGCCGGATATATGATCTGACTCATGAACTCCTCTCCCTGAATCGGGATTCAAATCACATGCCGGTGATTGTTCATCCTGCCCGGGGAGACCAAAAGGAAAAAAGGATTGTTCTGGATCTTGCTCCGGAAAGTTTGTGGGAGAAGGCCCTTGGATTTGCTTTTCGCCAGGATCCGAATAACCTGTTTGATGAAAACGGAAACAGCGCTATTATCGGAAAAGAAATCATCAGCCCCAGTCGTGTGGATAACATAAAACAGGCTGATTTAGGCTCCTTAAAGCTGGAGTATCTTATGGAGCGTCCGCCTGCCACAAGAAATGATGCCCTTATAATCCGGGATGATGCGATGGGGAATCCCCTGTATAGCGGAACACTCGTGGCCGAAGATGAAAAAGCAATATGTATTTATATCCCCATTATTGAAAAGACCTTCAGCTATAATGTAGCAAATCTGGTCAAAAAACTCACCATTGACTGGGATGGTGATGATAAAATATATATCACAGGGCTTCCCGTGGCGGAAGATACATTCGGCGTTGAGATGATGCTGCAGATGGCTGAATCCGCTCCCATGGCGGGTATCATCATATTTCTTTTGCTCTTTTTCTTCTTTAAGCGTATTTCCCTGATAATTGCGCCCATGATTGTGGCGGTTATCAGCGTTATATGTACGATGGGTCTCTTGATCCGGCTCGGGTTTGACGTGCATATAATGAGTTCCATGATAGCCATATTCCTGATGCCTATTGCTGTCGCGGATTCCGTGCATATTTTAAGTCTTTTTTTTGATACATACCACCGGTTCAATGACAAATCCAGGACCATAAAACATGTTATAGGTCATCTCTTTATGCCTATGCTCTATACCAGCCTGACAACAATCGCCGGATTTGCATCCCTTGCAACCACACCAATACCGCCTGTTAAGGTTTTTGGTCTGCATGTGGCTTTTGGAGTAATGCTGGCCTGGGTTCTCACTCTAACCCTGATTCCAGCTTATATTATGGTTGCAGTTTCTGAAAAAAAGTTAAGAGCCTTAAGCCCGGAATCCGGCAAGGGAAAAGAAAAGGAAGATAGCAGGCTTGCTGTGGCGCTGGAATGGCTTGGCGGGTTCAGCTATCTGCGGTGGAAATTTGTCCTGACTGCAATGATTCTGATAATGGTGGTTTCGGTCTATGGTATTTCAAAGATCAGAGTTAATGACAATCCTGTTAAATGGTTTGCGAAAAATCATGAAATTCGGGTTGCAGACAGGGTTTTAAACAGCCATTTCGGAGGAACCTACACCGCCTATCTTGCAATATCCTCTCCGCAGACTGAAACCTGTAGCTGCATTGATATCGCAAGGGTGATGGAAGTTGAAGCAAAAAAGCGTTTTGCAAAATATTTTCCTGCTGCGACCGACAGATTTTTGTCAAAATTAAACCAGTTAAAGCAGCTCTACTGTAATGTTATCAGCAGTAATGAAATGAAATGCTTTGTGGACTTGGTAAATGAAGCTGAGAAAATAGATTCGGCAAATTTAAAATCATGGAATAGACTGGCTGATGACCTGAATTACATGGAATATGAGGGCCTGACATTTGATGACCTGGCGAAAGAAATAAAGGGCATAACTTATGTTAATGATGCCGACAAAGAGATGCTGATTTCCAAACTGAAGGCTTATGGAGACTTAAAAGGGGAAACCCTCCTTAACAAAGCCCTTGATATTTGCGATGAGATTTTACGGATGTCATTTAAGGAATTTGTTTTTGAGATGGAGGCTGAGTTGACAGCGCCGATTTTCAAACAGCCTGAAGTTCTCAGATACATAGAGAAGCTGCAGAACCATCTCCTGGAAAACCCGGTTGTAGGCAAGACATCTTCGGCCGTTGATGCCCTTAAAAAGGCTTCTTACGAACTTCTTTATATATCCCCGCCTGCCGGGGCCACTAAAGCGGAAACAGCCGAGTTTGACCGGCGCAACCGGAAAAACTTCAGTATCCCGGATTCGGCTTCAGCCACAGGACAGGTTTTTATACAACTCGAAGGTATGAAGAAAAAGGACAGCCTGTTTCATATGGTAACCAAAGATTATCAGGGCGCAAATCTCTGGGTCCAGCTTAAAAGCGGAGATAACAGGGATATGGAAGAGGTTATAAAAAATGTAGAAACCTTCATGAAAACCTGTCCGCCTCCGGTTAACCTGAAAGCCCAATGGGCCGGGCTCACATATTTGAACGTTGTCTGGCAAAATAAAATGGTAAAAGGGATGATTACTTCCCTTGGCACCAGTTTTATAGTAGTTTTGATTATGATGGCTCTCCTTTTCCGTTCTCCCTTGTACGGAGCGCTGGCCATGATTCCCCTTTCAATAACAATTGCCTTTATCTACGGTGTAATCGGGTTGGCGGGAAAGGATTATGATATGCCCGTCGCAATTCTTTCCGCCATGACCCTCGGTTTAAGCGTAGATTTTGCCATACACTTTATCCAGCGCTCAAGGGAATTGGAAAAAGAGCTCGGCAACTGGCGCGAGGCCTGCCGGGCAGTGTTCAGGGAGCCTGCCATGGCGATCAGCAGAAACGCAATAATTATTTCTCTTGGATTCACACCTCTTCTTCTGGCGCCTCTTGTACCATATAAAACCGTGGGCTTTTTTCTTGCAGCTATTATGGCTGTATCGTGGCTTTCGACGCTCTTTATTCTTCCGGCTATTATGACTGCGTTGAAAAGATTTCTTTTTCGGTAAGCGTTCACGGTTCCATTCTTGTTTCCGGACTGTATTTTGAATGTGTATTTAGTACTTGAACAAAAACATTATTAATCAAAATAAAACAAGGCGTCATTGGGCATCCTTCATTTTTACTTTACACTTGGCAGAAAAGTAGCAGCGGCATCCTGCCGCTGATTTAAGAGGCTATAAGCCTCTTCTGCAATTTACAATTTTTAGTTCCAATAAAAAGTGTCAACTACTTTTACCTCAAAATGAAGGATGCCCGTCATTGTTTGTTTATTTGTAACCGTTCACGGGTTGAAGGCAGAAGGTTAATAG
>JAGGXA010000231.1 GCA_021163285.1 Deltaproteobacteria bacterium
AAGGACTTGAAGTATCATAGTACGTCTGTGCCCTTGCCGCCTTGCACCTGCCTGCAGCAGGCAGGTCTTCGGCAAACTCGACGCTTGCAGGATTTAGGTGACATATAGATAACACTGCTGTATCACGGATTTATCTCTTCACGTTGAAGTTGCGATAAAACCCGCCTTTCTTTTTCTAAGCATGCGGTAAAAATTTGCTGGAATCCCTTGAAGGGCTGGATATTATTAACCATGAACCCGTAAGCGCTTACGAATACAATTTATGGCTGGGAGACGAGGATTCGAACCTCGGTTAACGGGGCCAGAACCCGTCGTCCTGCCACTGGACTATCTCCCAGTCATCCTGAAATTAAATCTTAATTTCAGATGAATGTCAAGTTAAAAAACAGGCATCCTTTGTTTTGCGGTTTACACTGTTCCTTACCTTTTACCCGGTCCTAATTCACCTCTCGATAAACACTTTCAGACCCGGTCACAGAATCCGGAATGCCGGCCTCTTCAAAACCTTTTTTTCTTAAGATACAACTGTCACACTTTCCGCAAGCCCTGCCTTCAGGTGAAGGATCATAACAACTGTGGGTAATGCCGTAATCAACGCCTAATTCAATTCCTTTTTTGATAATTTCCGCTTTGCTCAAATGAATAAGCGGTGTCCTGATTTTTAGTTTGAGTCTGCCCTGAACCCCTGCCTTTGTGGCAAGGTTTGCCATATACTCAAAGGCCTTAATAAATTCAGGCCGACAATCAGGGTAACCGCTGTAATCGATTGCGTTAACCCCTATGAAGATATCTTTTGCTCCAATAATTTCCGCCCACGCAAGTGCGCAGGATAAAAAAATGGTGTTTCGGGCAGGCACATAAGTAACAGGGATCCCCTGCTGCATTTTATCTTCACTTCGACTTTTCGGCACATCGATATCATCCGTAAGCGCAGATCCCCCAATCTTTGCAAGATCAATATTGAGTACAAGGTGTTTCCTGACGTGAAAGACCTCTGCCACCTTTTGCGCAGCTTTTAATTCCACAGCGTGGCGTTGACCATAGTTGAAGCTTAGGCTGTATATCTCATAGCCCTCATTTACGGCAACAGCCATAGCCGTTGTTGAGTCAAGGCCTCCACTTGATAAAATTACTGCTTTTTTCTTCATAATCATAACCTGCCTGTCTAACGCACATTTTTCACGGCGACCCACGGAATTTGCTGCACCGGCCCTGATCATCGTTTCGGCCATTTGCCGCATAGGACAGCCTCCTATGGTTGAAACCCCAGGCTATTATCTATCGTCCCTACGGGACTGTATAAGCCCCATCGGGGCGACAAACAATACCCCGTCAATTTATTGCCGGGTGGCCGGAACGATGATCAGGGCTGCTACGCCCCTCTTTGTTCATCAGCCCATATGATTTTGTGCAGTTGCAGGTGAAGTCTTACTGCGAGATGGTCTTCAAGTATCCATCCTGCAAGCATTTTATAATCAATTTTTCCGGTAACCGGTGAAAAATGGATCAGATTTCTCCCTGAAATCTCAATCGGCATTAGTTCAAGGATATTTTTTGCATACTCATAATCTTCTCTATCCCCAATGACAAACTTGATTTCGTCTCTGTTTGATATTCTCTTAAAATTTTCGAAGTCGTTTTTTTTGTTTTCTCCACTTGATGGACATTTAATATCAATAATTTTTGCACACCTCTCATCAATAATACTTATATCCTGACTGCCATTGGTTTCAACCAGGGTCTGATAACCCTCTTTAAGCAGTATTTTTATCAGCAGGGGTGTTTCTTCCTGAATTAAGGGTTCGCCACCCGTGACTTCAACGAGAGGACACCTGTAATATCCGATACGGTTGAATATTTCATCCAGCTCCAGTTCCTTGCCTTCATAATATGCATAACGTGTATCACAGAACGAACATCTGAGGTTGCATCCTGTCAGTCTGACAAATACGCATGGCAATCCGGCATAAGAGGATTCTCCCTGAATACTGTAAAATATCTCGTTTACTTTCAGGCTCAATCTAATACTCCAGCTTTTCTTCTCTTTTTGATAATGCGGGCTACCAACGTAAGTCGGGACATTTGCTTTTGTGGATTCGTCGATTACGCTCCTAAAACCACCCTACGTCGGCTACCAACGTAACTTTGCAGGGTGGATTAAGCGAAGCAAATCCACCAAAAAGCGGAAAGTGTCCTGCTTTAAGTTGGCAGCCATAATGCGTAACCGTTCAAATTAATGGTATAATCAATTTATTATCATCAGTTTTTACCTTAAAGGTCTTTAGTGGTTTTTTCGCGGCTCCGGAAATTACCCTGCCGGTATAATCAAATGTAGAGCTGAAGATACTACAGCAACGAATAGTCATTTTTCCTGAAACAGGATCTAATCGCCTGGCCATATGTGTGCACTTGTTTCTAAAGGAGTAGAATTTTTTATCCATTCCATGAACAACCAAAAGCCGTTCAGGAAGACCTTTCCCTTCCATGCGGATAGCCCCGCCCGGTTTTGAAAGTTCAGCGGCTTTTTTAAGATCAATCTTGACTTCTCCATTTAAATATTTCCAACAGCCTTCATCCTTAGGCAAATCGGTTTTGCAAATGCCGAAAATCTTTGCTAAAAGTCCCATTGCGCCCTCCATAATTAGTGTTATCAGTATCAGAACGAAAACTAAAAACAGATACTATTTCGGTTAGTTAAACATTATTCAAGAAACGAAGATTTTCGAAAAGCTGTTAGCATTTATCCGTTAGCTATTAGCCCAAGGAACTATCTATTTGATTTTAAAAGCTAACTGCTAACTGCTAATGGCTCAAAAACTTCGATTTGGGAAACATCATTAATCTACCGGAAATATTGCAATTTCATCTTTCCGTTCAGAGACTGATTACACTTTTCCAGGGTTCTGAAGTCAAATTCTTAACATATTGAAAAAACGGACTACCAACATAAGGCAGGACAGTTGCTTTTGTGGATTCGTCGATTACGCTCCTAAAGCCACCCTACGTTAGCTACCAACGTAACTTTGCAGGTTGGATTAAGCGAAGCGGATCCACCAAAAAGCGGAAATTGTCTCGCTGTAAGTTGGTAGCCAAAAAACGTAACCGTTTTAACTCTCGTTATTTGTTTTGAACTTACAACGATTTGCATGTTACAGTAGTAACGGATCAAAATCAATTGACATTCCGAATAATTTTTATATAATTATAGTTTAAACGCCCTCGTAGCTCAGGTGGATAGAGCACCAGATTCCTAATCTGGGTGCCGCATGTTCGAGTCATGCCGGGGGCAATTCTTATCATATCAAAACAAAGGCTCCGCAGTAATTATTACTGCGGAGCCTTTGTTGATCACATGCCCTGTATATTTCAGGATCACTATTTAGCATAAAGATGAAACGGAAAACGGTAACCGTTCACGGGGTGAAGCACTTTACGTTTTTTGTAACCGTTCACAGGTTCAAGGTTCAACCGTGCCATTTGTTCCCGGTCTCCGCCCAAGAGATCCTACCTGAACATTGAGTTATTACCATTAGTTAGTGTCTATCTATAAACAGGATAGTTTGTTCAAGATCAAGGCGCTCTGAAATTTTAACCACAGGAATACATTGAGTATTTCGAGGATTAAAATTTTAGCGCAACGCAGATATCGGGCAGGTAAGCGAGCCCGCGAGACCCTGAAATAGCCATTTATGGATGGACATTAGTTAACCTTGAACCACGAACCTTTTATCCGTACGTCAACCAACTTTCCTCAATGCCCTTTCTATTTCAAAGAAAAGGTCCTGCTCCCTGACCACGCCCACCACCTTTCCGCCACTTAATACAACCATCCTGCTTACTTTTTCAGTGAGCATTTTGTGCGCGGTCTCACTGAGATTTGAATTTGCATCAATCATTGGGGGGACCGGAGACATAATATCCTTGATTTCCTTTTTGGCCAGATTCCTGGTCTCTCTCATGAACATACCCTTCCAGAACATGGGGGAGTATTGTATTCCATCCGCCATGGATGGTTTTGCCGCTGTGAGGTAGGCCGGCATCAGACCTTCAAGAAGGTTTGTAATAGTAAGAATACCCTGCACATCACCCTTTTTATTGAACACGAGGACAGAGCGATGTCCTGCTTTCATAATCCTGCTTGTCGATACCTTTGCCGTAAAGGATTCAGCTAACATCATAACGGCATCATAAATAGTCTGATCTTCATTTAAAGTATTATAGTCCTCAAGCGGGAGCATCACATCAATTACCGATTTTTCTTCAATAATGCCCGGCTTTTTTACATGCTGTACAGCATCAGATATCTTGGCGGCAAGGATATCTATATCGCAGGGTTTTGAAAGATAATCAAAAGCGCCTTCAATCAGGGCCTCCCTCGCAGACGGCAATGCCCCGTGACCTGTCAGCATAATCACCGGAAGTTCGGATTTACGTTTTTTGATTTCTTTCAACGCTTCATGGCCATCCATACCCGGCATTTTGATATCAAGAATAACCACATCCGGATTTTCATCTAGTTTGTCAATGGCCTCTTCTCCACTGCCGGCCAGGATGGTTTCAAATCCTCTCCTTTTTAAGATCTTTTTGGTGGTAGCGCGAAACTGTTCTTCGTCATCGACCATTAACACCTTTATTTTTTTGCTCATTTTAAGGGCCTCCTGAATGTAAAAAGTCTGCCATAATATACTATATTGAACTATTAAAAGATCAACGCCTTTTTCAATCAAACCGTAATCTGTGCGCCTACTTGGGAATGTTATTTCATCCTCGTCCCTAAGAACCAAGTTCCTTAATATAAAAAATAACCGGTCCGAGAGACCAGAAGAATAATAGCAAGATCAATATGGAAAGACCTAAGATCAAGATCGATTGCAACCAGCTTAGACCACATCCTTTGACCATTCCCGTGGCCACAAGAAACCATTTCCATGGTTCGGTTATCCAGATAAAGAGCGGAATCCACGATGCAAGCATGGTTACTCCCGACGCAAATGCAAAGACAGAAAAGAGTTTTGTATATGTTACCCGTTTACCTGCAATCATGGTCATAACAATATAACTCAGGGCAGATGTTATAAAAGGCATGGCAACGGCATTCACCAGCAATATTCCGCCTATAATAACAGGCCTCTCATAGATATTGAGGATGTTCATTGCAGTAAAAAAGATGCTTGATATTAATAAAAAACCAAACGGTTTCCATAGGCCGATTTCATCCGGCAGTTCTTTAAAAAATTTACCGGGCGAACCCAGCGCCCTCGTCAATGTCTGAAAATAAAATCCAAAGGTAAACCTGTTATTTTCCATTATTCCTAAGCTCTCTTCCATAATACTTCCTTTGTTTTCAGGTTCCTGTGAGGCTGTCCGAGAATGCACTTTTTTCCCAAACTCTGCGTTATACGAAAAAAATTATCCTCGGAGGTAAGCGATCTTGCGAGACTCCGATATCAACTATATGCCTGCGGTAATTTTTTTCGCAGGCCTTGATTTTGGAAAAAATTGCTATTCTCGGACAGCTTCCCGGTAAGTTCGCGCCACTGATAGAACTATTACGTTTTCGGTAACCGTTCACAGGTTCAGGGTTAAGGATAAAGAATGTATTGAAGACCCCGTTTTTCCCATCTTAGGATTGGAATTATTAACACATTGAAGCTGCATCTTTTCTCAATTTAACATTTAAGGTTTAACATTCAAAATTGGGCATCCTTCATATCACTTCAAAAGTACTTTACACTTTTTTTAACAAATAAACCTATCTGTGTTTATCTGTGTGCATCTGTGTTCCATTATTGTTTCAAAAGTGTCAACAACATATGAAGGATGCCCAAAATTGTGTCCGAACGAAATTATAGTTCAGGCGCTATCCATCTTCACTAACCGGTTAGCTTTGTCATAATGCCCCAAAGAAGCATTATGACTGTCAGAATGAAGAAAAATGCCCGCTCTGTTTTTTTGTCAAACCAGGTAATTCCTTTTGAATGAAATAATGACTTCTTTTCATTCATATCTGTATTATCATGTTTTTTTTCCATCCGTTCCTCCATAAAGATATCGGCATCCTTCATATCGTTTCAAAAGTACTTTACACTTTTTTAAAAAACAAACTTGACTGTGTTTATCTGTGTGCATCTGTGTCCCATTGTTGTTTCAAAAGTGTAAGCTGACAAATAAAGGATGCCGGGATATATTACCTAAAATGCAGGTAACCCTCCAAATCCCCTGAATGACCAGTATACAGCAGTGAGAACAAGTATTGCCAGGTTTGCTATAAACCACATTGGAATGCCCACCCTGAGGTAATCCTTGGGCTCAAGGTAACCGCTTGCGTACACAATAGCATTTGGAGGTGTCCCTATGATCAAGGCATATGCGAAAGATGATGCTATTGCCGTGGACATAGCCATAAATGGCAGATAAGTTGTCCCCGGGTGTACAATACCTGCCATGTTCAAAGTTATTGGACCGACTGCTGCTGCAGCAGGACCATCAGCCATGAGGTTGGTCAGGATAGAGGTAAGGCCGTTTGATACGGCCATAAGAGGAATGCCTGCATTCATTCCCAGGGGTGCAAGACCGTCAATTACACTCCTGGCCAGCCAGTAGGCAGCGCCTGTCCTGTCGAGAGTACGCCCGAATATTATGGCCCCTGCATAGAGCCAGACAACGCCCCAATCCACCTTTTCCTGATAATCTCTCCAGTTTACCACTCCTGTAAGGATATAGCCGACTGCTCCTGCAACGGCTATTACGCCTATCCCAAGCCGGATGGGGTAAATCCCTATATTGTAGAATATTTTTTCAGTAAACCACCCATATACCATAATAACAAATATAATAACCGCCCATATTTGCTTTTTGTTCCAGCCGCCCATCTTCTTGGTCTCTATTTTAAGATTTTCCATGGCAGGGGCAAGAGAAATTATTCTTGGCTTGAAACGCCAGTTAACCATAATCCATGTCAAGGGGATCATAACAAAAAGAAACGGGAAACAGTATGTAACCCACTGAAAATAACCGATGTCAAAACCGAACATGTCATTTAAGTAGGTCATCATGATTACGTTTCTCGCTCCGCCCGACGGCGCTCCGGGGCCTCCGATATTACACGCCATGGCAATAGCGATCATCAGCATCTTGGCAAGCTCGGGATCCTCCGGCACCTCGTCAGTAAGGCTGTTTTGATAAAGCAGCATTCCTATGGGAAGGAACATGGCAGCCAGGGCATGGTCGGAAATAAAGGCCGCAAGCGGGGTAATAACAACAAAAAAAATCAGAGTGACCCATCTGACATTGGGCACTGCCAGCTTCCCGAATATTGCAAGACAGATCCTTTTATCAACCCCCGTTTTTACAAAGGCTGCGGCAAACATGAGACTTCCCATGATAAACCAGCATGCATCGCTCCAGTAGAGCATGGCCACCTCTTTCCTTGTAACTACCCCGGTAAATACAAGGATAAGGCCTATACAAAAGGCAACGCCGGGAAGGGGAATACATTCCGTTATAAAACAAAAAATCACAAAGACCATCATGGCTATGGCGACCTTGATATGCCATGCGCCTTTGTCCGCGGACTTCTTGTCTTTGCCGGCGAGGTCTTTATATTGAAGGACATCTTTCCTGTACTTCAATGCCTTTTTCATAATTGCGGCATAATCATCCTCTCTGACGTTATTCTTAATATAGTCATGCGACCTGTCGAAGTTAACCGAATCTGCCTGAATTTTATATTTCTTGCACCATTTCAAGTTCCGTTTTAAAAAACGCGTCCTGGAGAGCGCGCCCATCCTCATGTTTCTTTCCATTATCCGGGCGGTAAGCAGTTCCCATTGCTCAGCATCCGAACTTGTTTTGCCGAACAGCTCCATGGTAATAAGACCTGGAACTTTTTTTGGCCCGATCTTATATTCAGTGCCCACATCTTTCATTCCATCGGGAGTAGGCATTAACAGGATAACAAAGAATAGAACAACAGGTATGACAAACAGCTTCCAGTTCACATATTTGTCATAACCTGTGGCCTTTTTTTTCGCTTCAGCCATTTTCTTACCTCCTTATTTCAAATAACGCATTACCGGTATTCCACCTGTTTGTCAGGCCCCAAACAATCTTGATAAGGGACGGGGACGAAATAACATCCCCAAGCAGGTGCACAGATTTAGGTCAGGTTTGTTCAATCTAAAAGCACAAAAGTTGCAGGAATGGTAAACTATGAGATGTTTCATTTTGATGTAAAAGTAATTGACACTTTTATTGGAACTAAAAATTGTAAATTGCAGAAGAGGCTTATAGCCTCTTAAATCAACGGCAGGATGCCGCTGCTACTTTTCTGCCAGGTGTAAAGTAAAAATGAAGGATGTCTAAACTATTTCAAGATTTTTGTACTTTCAGATCGGGCAAAGATGGCCTGAAGCTATGATGCATAGTTGGGGAAGTTAATTTGTCCTCGTTCCTAATCATGTAAAATCTCTTCCTTTTTTTTAGACCGAAACCTCATAGATAAGCTCCATGATTATCATGCACGCGATAAAAACAATCTACATTAAAAACGCCCTGTCACCATATCCGATTTACTCGGTATCTCTAATAATTTCCCTTGGAGACTTCATGAAAGACCGGGTTTGGGCTACGCGTATTTTTTCTTCCAGTATCTGTCTCTTGCTGTATGCTTCTTCTGCCTTTTGGATAAGATCTTCAACGTCTGCAGGTTTCATCAGGTAGTCCGTAGCCCCTGACTTTAAACCTTCTACTGCTGACTCTGCAGTTGCATGGCCGGTAAGCATAATAACTTCAACCATGGGATAGAGTTTTTTGATCTGTTTCAAAGTGGTTATTCCATCCATGCCGGGCATTTTGACATCCAGAATTACCACGTGGATATTTTCGGTTCTGAGTTTTTCCAGGGCATCCTGCCCACTGGGTACGGTTAAGATGTCATAACCTTTTTTTGCAAGCAGCTTTTTAAAGGTAGAGAGGAACCTTTGCTCATCATCCACCAGCATCATTTTTAATTTTTCCATACGTTAATCCCCTCTGTTTATTGATTGAGACCTGGAGGCTGCCCGAAAATGTCATTTTTCCCAAACTCTGCGTTATGCTCAAAAAACTATCCTCGGAGGTAAGGGCTCACGAGACTCCGATATCAACTACATGTCTGCGGTAATTTTCTTCGCAGGCCTTGATTTTGGAAAAAACTGCTGTTCCCGGACAGCCTGCTATGGTAAATTATAAACTCTTGTGATTGTCAGCTTACGGTTTACGGTTTTTTCAATCAACCGTAAGCCTTAACCGGGAATATTTACAAAATTGTGTATGAACGGACTTTACGTTCAGACACTGCCTAAACACCCGAGCAGTTACCGCTCATTTAATTAAACCACTGAAGGCAGGGTTATCAGGAAAGTCGTTCCAACGCCCATTTCACTGTCTACCTCCATAACGCCGCCCATGCTGTTTATAATACCGTAGCAGACGGAAAGCCCAAGACCTGTTCCTTTGCCTACCGGTTTAGTGGTATAAAAAGGAGAAAAGATCTTCGGCAGGCTTTCAGGGCTGATACCTGAACCATTGTCCTTTACGGAAATTTCCACCTTCCCATCCTTTTTCGGACCGGCCACAACAATAAGTTCCCCCCCCCGGGAACCATGTCTGTCCACAATTGCATCAATAGCATTGTTAAAAAGATTAAGCAGTACCTGCTGTAACTGCGTGGGATCTCCATGTACCCGGGGTGTGCCTTCTGCAATATTCTCATCTAACGATATTCCATGCACGGCTGCCTTTTTTTCCACCATGGTTGTGATCTCGGGGATAAAAACGGCAAGGTCCATATCCCGATAATCGGGTTCGCTCTTTCTTCCAAATTTGAGCACCGATTGTGTGATTTGTGAACAACGGCTGATTTGCGTATCAATTTGATCTACAGAATCTTCCATTTCTTTAAGATCTTCCGAATCTTTTAAATCGCCTTTTTCTTTAAGCTCTGAAAGAATAGTCTTGATAAGTGTCTGTTCACTTTTCATGATCTGAAGCGGATTATTGATCTCATGCGCAATTCCTGTTGACATTTCACCGATCTCTGCAAGCCTGCTTGCTCTAATAAGCTGCTGACCCAAACCTTCCTTTTCCTCATCCATTCTTTTCATACTTCTGACAATTCGGCCGGTCAGATAAAAGGCCATGCCGACGATTAATCCCCCACCCACAACAGTAAAAGCAAGTATCAGATAGGCAGCCATATAAAGAGCGCTGAAGGCATCCGATTTTTGCTGTCTTACAACCAGCAGCCAATCCCTGTTTTTCATCCAGGCCGTGGCATATAAATACGTATCTTTTCTTGCATCCTTTTCAATAAAGGTCGTTATTTCCTTGTCATCCGACGGATACCGGAGCTTGTCAGGATCGATGTCCATCAAATTTCCGCCTGACCGCCTTTCTGTCTGAAATATGCCGCGTGCATTAAGGATATAGGCCTCTCCGGTTTTTCCGATGCGAACGTTTTTGACCAGGTTATTAAACATATAGGTATCTATTGTTGCCCGCACCACCCATCTGTTCTCTTTATCACCCTTTGCAATGGCAATAACAAAATGCGGAACACGACGATATCCCAAAAATACGTCGCTTATATAAAAACCTTTCTTCATTACCTCTTTAAACCAGGCTGCGTTTTTATAGATTTTCCCACTTAACTTATAAGGGCCGTAGTATGCGACATGGACTCCCTTCTTATTGAAAACACCGAGATCAAGAAAAGCCTTGGAACCTTTCTGAAGGTACCCAAAGACTTTGTCAATTTCATCAGGCCTGACCATATCATCAAAACTGTATGAACTTAGGACAAATTCAAGATCAGCCTTACGTTCCATCAAAAACGATTCGATCATATGACGGTGGTCATATACAATTCTTTTCATGCTGGAAATGGTGCTGTTTTCAATTGATGTCGTAAAATAATAATAACCGGTTCCCAGGATTAAAATAAAAGACACGACAGGCACAAGGATCATACTTATAAAAATACTCCTGCCGATCTTTTTATAATAAGTTTTTTTTTGACTGCATTTAATTACTTCCGGAGCCATGTCGCCCATGATTGGGAGGTCGTTCCGTTGTATGAAGGAATATCGGTAAACACCCGCAAGGGGTACGAACTTTCAGGGACCCCAGGCATGTAAGTTTTTACCTTGAAATTTCACACTTTTCATAGTGTTGACGCTTAATCTGCATAATTAAACCGCAAGCTTTATGCCAAATAATCGCACAGGACATAAACCATATAACTTGTTTAAGATATTAAGATTATTACTATGTGGCGTGTATTTTAATGATAGGGCTTCAGAAGGATTGTGTCGGTATTTTTTACAATGTGTAAAGAAGAAATATCGTAAGGGTTTACGGGGTATGGGATTTAATAATTCTGATATTTAGCACACCTGCTGAACTATTGCGATATCTCTTATCTGAACTGCATAATAAACGGACAGGATACTGTCAGGGAAGGGAGGAGTTATCAAAACCGGGATATTGCTCATGAAGATTAGAAACGAGGAGGGAATAAACATCGAACGTTCAACATCGAATTTTGAATAAAAGAACTACAGATCGGTATCCTTCATTTGTCCGCTGTCACTTTTGAAACAACAAAAGGGACACAGACGCACACAGACAGGGATATTATTTAAAAAGTACACAATACTTTTGAAGTGGTATGAAAGACGCCGGATCTTTTAGCGACGATGACGAGATAACTTCCCCAGGTAGGCGCACAGATTTAGATCGGGCAAAGATGGCCTGAAGCTGTGATGCATAGTCGGGGAAGTTAATTTGTCCTCGTTCCTTAGTCCTTTTCCTGCTCAAGAACCCTTCCGGGAAAGCGAATCAATTCCTTGATCTTGGCTTTCCTGATTTTTTGATCCTGAGCATCCTTTCTATCAAATGCCTGAGCCAGCTTTGAAAGGAGATCATCAAGTTTAATAGGTTTCATAAGATAATCAAACGCGCCCAGCTTCATTCCCTCAATACTGGTTTCTACGGAGGCGTGCCCTGTAAGCATAATTACTTCAGCAAGCGGCTGGATTTTCTTGATCTCCCTCAGAGTCTTAATACCATCCATTCCACCCGGCATCTTGACATCCAGGATAACCACATCAAAAAGCTTCTTTTTCAGCTCTTCAATGGCCAGTTCCCCGCTTGGCACTCCGGTTGTGTCGATATGCCTTTTTTTTAGACGTTTTACAAGGGTCTCTAAAAAATCTTCTTCGTCATCAACGACCAATGTTCTGAAATAGTCCATAAAATTCTCCTTGGATATGCTATTATTTAGGTAGGCAGGTTGAAGGTTAAAGGTTGAAGCTAAAATATGAGGATGCACAACCATGCATGCATTTGTAAATGAAAACTATATGATTTTCTGATAAAAATGGCTGTCCTTTCCTTCAGCCTTCTGCCCTTCGGTCTTCGGCGTTTCCCCTGAAAAGCGGCTCTGATATGGGCCAACATGAAAGAATATCACTTTTTTTCAGGTATTACTATTGGGATTTTTACAGTAATACTTGTGCCCTTACCTGTTTTAGAGCTCAGGCCAAGCGTTCCACCCAGCTTTTCTACAATTGTGTAACAGATCCAGAGACCAAGCCCTGTCCCCTTTCCTGCCTGCTTTGTGGTAAAAAACGGCTCAAAGACCTTTTTCTGCTCTTCCACGGGAATCCCGGGTCCGTTATCCTTGATTTCTATGATTACATCTGAATCCTTACATTTACTATTTACATTGATTATCCCATTTTTACCTATTGCGTCAATAGCATTTGATATCAAATTCATAAATACCTGCTGGAGCCGGGCCTGATCACTTGCGATAACAGGAAGATTGTCATTGAGCTCCGTCCTGATTTCTATATTGTTATTTCTGGCGTAATTATTGAGCAGTGAAATAGTCTGATTAATCGTCTCATTAATATTCACATCCTCTAAGTGAGGTTCCATCTTACGTGCATATCCGAGCATATTGTGGATTACCTTGCCGGCTCGTTCAGCATGCTCTTCTATTTTATTGATTGAGTCATTATATTCTTCATAATTTTCGCTTTCCTTAAATTCCTCTTCTTCCAGAAGGTCTTTCATCCACCCGGTTTTCTGCATGATAACCGCCAGGGGGTTATTGATCTCATGGGCCACACCTGCCGCCATTTTACCAAGCGCGGCTAATTTGTCAGACTGAACAAGCTGTGCATTGAGTTTATTCATCCTTGTATCAGCCTGTTTCAAGCGGTTTATTGTCAAACGGGATGTAAAAACAGTTGCTATGACAATTGCAAGAATACCAGCGAAAATTATCAGAATCTCGATGTTACGGGCTACCATCAGACCGCTCATCTGCTCGGCTGGTTCCTGACTGATTATGAGAAGCCATTTCACATTTTTTAGCCGGCTGCCGGCATAGAGTAATTTTTTCCCGTTATCTTCTTTCTCTATCAGCGTTGTATGCCCGCCAAAAAGTTTTGTATCTATCCGGCATTCAGATAATATCTTTCCATTAAACCTGGAATTAGTCTGAAAGACAGAATCCTCGTTGACTATGTATGCGTCTCCCGTTTTTCCGAACTGGGCTGAACGTACGATTTGTCCGAAGATAGCAGGATCAATGGTAGCCCTTAATATCCAGAGCTTATCCTCTTCCTGACGGCTGACCGCTATGATAAAATGTGGTAACTGCCTGAATCCCAGATACACGTCACTTATGTAAACACCCCTGCTTATAACTTCTGCGAACCAGGGCTGTTTATAGTAGTTGAGGCCTTTAAGTTTATATGGCCCCACATATGCTCTGTGAATGCCCTGCTCATCTATAACACCGAGGTCAACAAAAGCGCCTGCCCTCGAATTCATGACATTAAATATATGCGCAAGATTTTTCTCATTGGTAATATCCTCAAAACTATGTGTGTCAGCCATGGCGCTTAGAATAGCTGTTCGTTCCTTTAAAAACAGATCCACGGACTCCGCCTGAGACCTGGCCCGGTTCTTTATTTCTTCCCCCGTGTAAATCGTGTAGATCCGGGCAAACTGATAGTACATCATTGCGCCAAGGATAAAAAGAGGGGCAAGAGAGACCACAAGGGTTACTACTATTATCTTTTTTTGAAGATTTGTATAAAGCGCGGTTTTCATATTGCATTTCCTTGCATACTTCACCTTTCGGGCAAATTCTGGACGCCTTGCTCCTGTAAAAATATCTCGGTTCCGGATTGAAAACTCGTTAGGAGGCTGTCCGACAATAGAAGTCTTTTGACCTGTGCGGTCAGCTTTTTCTCTTTCCCCGCAGGAGCATGGGAAAGAGATGAAATAAACAGTTTTCACTAACCGGATTTATATCATGTCTGTCCCGTCATCCTGTGAAATTTTTTATATCCGGTAAACTATTACCTAAATCCTGCAAGCGTCGAGTTTGCCGAAGACCTGCCTGTTGCAGGCAGGTGCAAGGCGGCAAGGGCGCAGACGTACTACGATACTTCAAGTCCTTGCC
>JAGGXA010000150.1 GCA_021163285.1 Deltaproteobacteria bacterium
ATCGTAGTACGTCTGCGCCCTTGCCGCCTTGAACCTGCCTGCAGCAGGCAGGTCTTCGGCAAACTCGACGCTTGCAGGATTTAGGTCTTATCTGAATCAGTACAATATTTAGTTCTTCTATTCGTTCAAGCAGTTTTTTAAGTCTTCTTTTTTGAGTTTCTTCTGGCGCATTAAAATTATGGCTCATAAATCCAACTATGTGATCGCAACAAAAAACACTGAACATTAAAACTTTAATAAACGACAATAGGCTACCAAAAAAAGCCAATGAACCTGGAACAGACCGTAAGCATTTGCTTGAACGTCGACATAAACTTCAAAGTTTTATGAGTCAGGCCTGTACTCGAGAACCTTTGCGGGATGATATTGTAGAGGCTGATGGAATGTATCAAAACGCCGGTGAAAAGGGACTTTTACATCCTGATCCGGAAGATACTCCTCGCCGTCGTGCCAATAAAGTACGTGGACACGGCGCCTCGAAAAATGATCGCCCACCAATTTTGGGTATTATAGGTCGTGAAAGTGGACATATCCACTTAGAGATTAAAAAAACAGTTGTCGTCAGGATCTCGGACTAAGTGTCTTGAACTCTACTCAACAAGGATTGTGTCGGAACGGAATTTTCGTTCAGACACTAAATATACAATAACGCCTTGTTTTATTTTAAAAAATGGCCAAACATAAAACCAACCCCGTTACGACTTATCCTTCAAAACAGGTCTGTACAAAGTATCCCGCTGCACCGGCCTGAAACCGGCCGTCTCTATAAGCCGAACGATCTCATCAATCCTGAGATTAAAAGATGTCCCCGCAGCTGACACCACATTTTCTTCGATCATGGTACTGCCAAGATCATTTGCCCCGAAGTGTAATGCAACCTGCCCGATCTTTGGCCCCTGTGTAACCCACGAGGCCTGGATGTTTGGAATATTATCAAGCACAAGTCTTGAGACTGCCAGCATCTTCAGGTATTGGACGGAGGTAAGCTTGTTGAGTCTCAGGCGTGTATTTTCAGGCTGAAATGTCCATGGAATAAAGGCGGTAAAACCTCCTGTCCTGTCCTGGAGATCCCTTATCTTAAACAGATGGACAATCCTTTCTTCATCAGATTCAAGGTGTCCGAACATCATCGTGGCAGTGCTTCTGATGCCCAGTTCATGTGCAGTCTCCATCACCTTCAGCCATGCAGAAGCCGAACATTTCCGGGGCGAAACCTGCGCCCTTATCCTGTCTACAAGTATCTCCGCACCACCCCCCGGAATAGAATCAAGCCCTGCATTTTTCAGCCTTATCAGGGTTTCTTTATAAGAAAGCGTTTCTTTTGCGGCGAGGTAATGGATCTCAGGTGGTGACAGACCATGGATGTGGATGGGGAAGTTTTCTTTGATAAAGCGGAAAAGCCCTTCAAAATAATCAAGCCCCAGATCAGGATGCAACCCGCCCTGAAGAAGAATTTGGGTGCCGCCGAGGGCAAGAGTTCCCTCTATCTTTGAGGTGATTTCTTCTCTTGTAATGATGTAGGCATCAGGGTGTCCTTTTGGTCTGAAAAAGGCGCAGAAGAGGCATCCGGAACAACAGATATTCGTATAGTTAATATTCCTGTCTATAATATAGGTAACCGTGCCGTCAGGGTGCAGAGACCTTCTTGCGGCATCGGCGCGAGCGGCTGTCAGGAGGAGGTCTTCATTTCTATAAATATCGATGGCATCTTCAAAACTCAGGCGACTTCCGTGCAATAAATCTTTCATGGATTATATATTCCGCAATTATAAAAAGCATCCCTCTCAACGGGTCTAAAACCACCGGAAAGGATAAGGTTACGCATATTATTGCAGCTGATACCTTTCGGAGTTTTTGCGCCTGCCATGTGGGTGATCTTTTCTTCGATAATCGTGCCGTCCAGGTCGTCAGCTCCGAACGACATGGCAACCTGGGCAAGACCCGGGGTAACCATGACCCAGTAGGCCTTAATATGGGGAACATTGTCGAGCATGAGCCTTGATACAGCCACGGTCTTGAGATCATCCACTCCGACATTTGGCGGGAGATGGGAAAGCCGGGTTTTTTCCGGATGAAATGATAGCGGTATAAAGGCCGTGATGCCACCTGTTTCATCCTGGAGATGCCTCAAGGCAATAAGGTGCATTACCCTTTCCTTCAGAGTCTCTATATGGCCGTAAAGCATCGTTGCATTGGTTGTTATACCCATTTCATGGGCGGCTTTGATAACCTCAAGCCATCTTTCAGGGCCGATCTTTTTTGGGTATAAGCTCCTGTGGATTCTCTCATTCAAGACCTCCGCACCCCCGCCCGGCATCATGGCAAGCCCGGCCCTTTTTAGTTCCCTGAGGGTCTCTTTGATACCAAAACCTGCGATACGGGAAATAAAATCTATTTCTACTGCGGTAAATGCCTTGAGTGTTGCATCCGGCCTGAGGTCCCGGATCAGACCAAGGAGATCAACATAATAGGAAAAGGGGAGAGCCGGATTCAGACCGCCCACAACATGAACCTCACGGACAGGTTCATGGAGCCTTGACCGGATATGTTCATCAATATCGTTCAGGCTGAATGTATAAGCGCCTTCCTCCCCTTCATCCCTGGAAAAACCGCAGAACAGACACCTGTTGATGCATACGTTGGTATAATTCAGGTGTTGATTATAAACATAAAAGGTATTTCGTTCATACCGTCTCTTTCTCTCTATATCGGCCAGCCTGCCTACACCTGTAAGGTCGTCACTTCTGTAAAGCACAAGACCGTCTTCAAGATCAAGACGTTCTCTGTTTGCAACTTTTTGATATATGTTATAAAGGGCGGGATCAGAAAAATTTATATCCATAATTATAAATGTTCACGAAACGTTGAAATCAGAAAACAGTTAACTGCTCACGGTTATCGGTTCACAGTTAACGGTTGAAAATATGGCCATTTATAAGACCCTGAGGATATACCTGTCAATAAAAAATTGGGGAGTGGTTTTCGGCTTTTCCCTGTCTTTCTCAAGCGCCTGGCCCGGCACTTTCAGGATGCCACTTCATGTGTAGTTTTAGGTGACGAACAGCACAATCATGAAGATAAAGATTGGTCAGATTCTGATAAGGAACGCCTGTTTCCTCCGCCATGGACCTGAAATAAGGTAACCGTTTACAAGTTCAAAGGTTTCATTCTTATCCCCGGACTGCATTACAAATGCGTATTTACTGGAAGAGGATTATCCTTGATATATCTAAAACTGAATTTAGAGCCAAATGGATTATTGCCTGAGAAAATAAGCATTTGTAACGAGAATTCCGGACTTCAATGCTTTCTCTGCCCTTAACCCTGAACGCTTACATGGATTATAATGACGGCACATTCGTATTACGTAGTGGCGGATCCTGTATTTGCCCTTAAAACGTGCGAATAATCAAAGGGCAAACGCAAGGTTCGCCCCTACGCTCGCACAAAATCAATATATATCATATCAACCTTCTATCTTCTACCTTTAAACCCGTAAACGGTTTCGAAATAAAAAACTGTATCACGGTCAAGTCGCATGGTTACCGGTTGTTTCAGATACTTGATGTAAGGATTTTTACGTCCTTTCATTTTTGAAAAATCATAATGGTCTCTCATCGTTTATGCCTCCAATACTTTTTTTGGCGAATATACAAACATCGCCAGGCCATGTTGAATAGCCTCCGAGGTGTAACGCTCGGCGAGCCATTGCCTTATCTTCCGGATCTAAATTTTCTGTTCCGAAGCTTTTGAAGCCTTTATCCATATGGCGCGACTTGCCGGCAAGGCCGGCAGGACATCAACATGTCTCGTTTGGAAATGATCAGAGTGTAACCATTGAACCCTTGAACGCTTGCCTATATCTTTACAGCCTCCTTAACTTCCTTCATGGTCTCACGGGCAATAGCCATAGCCCGGCTATTGCCGTCTTCGATGATATCCCTTACCTTTTTCATGTCCAATTCAAGTTCTTTCCTTCTGGCCCTTATAGGTTCAAGCCCTTTTTTAAGGCTGTCAGCCATTTTCTTTTTACACTCTACGCAACCTATATCAGAGGAACGACACTCCATATTAATGTTTTTTACTATCTCAGGGTCTGAATATATTTGATGAATGGAGAATACATTGCAGACATCAGGATCGCCGGGGTCATTTCTCCTTGCCCTTTGCGGGTCAGTGATCATCCGGCCAACACGCTCATCAATCTCTTCATCCGTATCTGTCAGGAATATTGCGTTATTATAACTCTTGCTCATTTTACGTCTGTCAATGCCAAGAAGCCTTGACGTAGGCGTCAGAAGAGTATCGGGGACAGTAAATACTTCACCATACAAGTGATTGAATCGCCGGGCAATTTCCCTTGTTAATTCTACATGTGGCGCCTGATCTTCACCTACCGGGACACCGCTTGCCTTATACATCAGAATATCCGCGGCCTGGAGCACCGGATAGCCCAAAAACCCGTATGTCTGCACGTTCTTTTGGCTGAGTTCACGGAGCTGTTCCTTATAAGTGGGGTTTCTTTCAAGCCAGGCAAGAGGCGTAATCATAGAAAAGATGAGATTAAGTTCAGCGTGTTCCTTGATTCGCGATTGGATAAAAAAAGTGCATTTTTCAGGATCAAGACCAATGGAGAGCCAATCCAACAGCATATCATAAGTACTTTCCCTTATGATCCCGGGATGCGCATATTCGCTTGTCAGGGCATGCCAGTCCGCAATAAAAAAGAAGCATTTATATCCTTCCTGCAGCCTTTTCCAGTTAAGTAAAGCTCCGTGTAAATGTCCAAGATGCATCTTTCCTGTAGGTCTTATCCCACTCACAATTCTCTTTTGTGCCATTCGTAGCAACTCCTCATATGATTTTATTCGTAAGGGCCTGGCAATAAATAACTTGGGCGCAAATTCTATCAGGTTATTTTTTTCCAAACCCCAAGTTAAAATCGTAACCGTTCACGGAACGTTGAAACTAAAAAAACGGGTGTCCTTTAAACCTGATTTACGCTTTACAGATGTTGCTTTTCGTCCGGTTCCATACTCCAGCGCAGAAACCCGTATGGTATGCATTTCCACGCCGGAGCGTGAGAACGAGAAACGTTCAAACTGTAACTATTTTTTGAACTTATTGGAGGATGTCCAGAAATTCATAAGTTATTACCCTGAATATTGAGCTATTAACCTTCTACTTTCTCTCTTCTATCTTTAAACCCGCGAACGGTTACTTAAAATCAATCCCCAACTATTTCCCGTGCCTTCAGATCTTTGGCAAACGATATTTCATCCTCCCTCGTTTTTATCAGGTTATTAAGCCGAGCTTCAAGCAGACGATCAAATATCTCCTTAAATATCGGACCGGGCTTAAAACCGATGTTAAGCAAGTCTTTCCCCTTAAGAATAATCTTTGTCCTCTTTAACGTGGTAAAATATTTTGAGATAAGCCTCTTTACTTTTTTATTCCCCGCCTTTGCCATCAGGTAAAGCAACATCTCTGTATCATAAGGATCAAGTAATGTATAGAGCTGATAACTGTCTCTATGAAAATTGCGGAGGGTAAAGAGAAGCAGATCTGATTGCGTCCTCTGATAAATTATTTTGCTGCTCTTTTGATCCGGCATGCCAATCTTTTCGGACAGGACACGAAATTGCTCGATGTTAACAGATGAAGTCAACCCGTACCAGTAAACTTTCCATGACTCAAAAGGTTGCTCAAGGTATAACAGGTTGAACCATGATATAACCTTTTTAATCTCCTCCAATAGAACACCGCCCTTTTGATTGAGTTTAATATCAGGTGAAATAAATTGGAGGAGATCAAATTCATCCATTCTTTTAATCGCTCTGAGCGGGTCTTCCTCCTTGAGGATAAGTTTCAGCTCCTGGTATAGACGCCTGCCCGGAAGATCTTTAAAACAATTAATCTTAACGGCATTTTTGATCAGCGCAAGTGTCAATTTGCCGATCTTAAAATCAAAGCGCTGCTCAAATCTGATGGCTCGGAGCACCCTTGTTGGATCTTCTACAAAACTCAGGTTGTGAAGCACTCTCAATACCTTGTTTTTGATATCCATTTGTGCGGCAAAATAATCGATCAAAGTTCCGAAATCTTTTGTATTCAACTTAATGGCAAGCGTGTTTATTGTAAAATCACGCCGGTACATGTCCAGTTTCAGGGAACTCGTTTCAACAATCGGCGGCGCTCCGGGGGATTCATAATACTCCAAACGGGCAGTAGCAACATCCACCTTATAACCATCAGGAAAAATGAGAACAGCAGTTCCGAATTTCCGGTGGCTCCTGACACGTGCTCCATACTTTTTGGCAAACTCCTGAGCAAACTTGATACCATCCCCTGCAACAACGATATCCACATCCAGATTCTCACGCCTTAACAATATATCCCTGACAAGACCGCCTACAAGATAGACATTATAACCGAGTTCGTCGGCCATGCTGCCAAAGTTTATTAAGAGTTTCATGATATTTGCAGGCAGCCGTTCCCTAAGTATCCCAGACATCCTTTTATATCTTATAAATTGGGGACCTGCATTGGATTCATGGAGATATTCGGGGATAAGAGGTTTATCCACAAGTATATTTAAGAGATCAGTCCTTGTGATTACCCCGACAACTTTTTCAGCTTCAAGCACGGGAAGGGCCCTGAGTCTCTCCCTGATAATCAATTCCTGTATCTCTTTTAGTGAGGCGTCAGGTTGAACAATGGAAAATTCAATATTCATGTATTCTTTCACCTTAATCTCTTTTAGCCCGAGAAAGACCGCCTTTTCCACTACCTGTCTTGTAATATAGCCTTCCAGGACACCTGCGCCATCTATAACCAGGAGGATATTGATGTTGAACCTGGTCATTTTGATTGCAGCATTATTAACGGTTTCATCAGGGGAGATATGAATTGCAGGGGATGACATAATATCCCTCGCTTTGACAGCAGGTTTTATCCTCTTTTTTAATATCTTCTGCATGTCCCTCTCTACCTGAATCAGAGTCTTATTCTTGATAGTAGCTGATGCTGCATGCGGATGCCCGCCACCTCCAAATTCAAGGGCAATCTCGTTCACATTTATCCCCGCTATCCTGCTTCTCGCAACAAGGTAGATACGGTTTCTCATCTGGGCCAGGGCAAACACTACGTTAAGGTTTTCCATATCCATGAGCTTGTGAACCAGGATTGCAAAACCTCCGATATATTCATCCGTTACTACCCTGGCAATGATAACCTCTACACCGTTTATAATGGTTTTCGCAGCAGAACGGGAAAGATCATTTAGCAACCATACCTGTTCCGTTGTTAGTTCTCTCGTCAACATATCCGAGATCGTATTATGATTAGCCCCCTGCTCTGCAAGCCAGGCGGCCGCCCGGTAATCTTCAGGCGTGGTGGAAGAGAAGGTAAAAGAACCGGTATCCTCATGGATCCCAAGACACATAACGGTTGCTTCATCAGGAGAGACGGAAAGTCCCCTGTCTCTTATAATCCTGGCAAGCAAGGCGGCATTTGAACCAAGCTTTTGAATAACCTCAATGTCCCCATGAACATCATCCCTGGAATCGGGATGATGGTCATAGATATGGATTTCAACATCTTTTCTATCAATAAGGTCGGCGAATTTGCCGATCCTGCTTTTCTGCCTGGTATCTACAAGAATCAACCTTTTCACAGTATCAAGATTGACATCCTTCGCTTTCTTAAAGTTAAAAAGATATGACATGGAATGAATAAAAAAATGCCTCAGGTTTTTCTCCTGTGAACCTGGAAAGACAAGAAATGCTTCCGGATAGAGCTTTTTTGCGGCAATCATAGATGCAAGGGCATCAAAATCGGAATTAATATGCGTGGTAATAACTTCTTCAATGACCTTATCAGGACTTTTTCTTTTTTTGGCTATTTTGTCTTTTATCTCCTTCTTCATTACATTGCCAGAACCCGTGAACGGTTTTGAAGTTTCAAAACGCAGAAAAAAAGCCGGGCATACGAATTGCGCCGACTGAAATTTTCTGTTTGAACGGAATATCATTGATGTCAGTTAGACACCCATAGCCTTTTCATGGCTTTCCTGTTTTTTTTTGCATTCAATGCAGAGGGTCGTAACAGGACGAGCTATCAATCTTTCGTCAGAAATTTCTTCGCCGCATTCTTCACATATACCGAAAGTTCCGTTATCGAGCCTGAGCAGTGCATCTTTAATCTTGGAAATTAACTTTCTCTCTCTGTCTCTGATCCTGAGCTCAAAGTTCCTGTCGGATTCAAGCGTTGCCCTGTCTGTAGGGTCAGGAAAATTTTCTACATGGTCGGTCATGCCGGAAACAGTTTTATTTGCCACATGTAACAGGCTATCAAGTCTTTCAGTTAATAAATCCCTGAAGTAATTTTCTCTCTTTTTAGTCAACATAGCAATATTACTTATCTCCTGATAATTATTTGTTGTAAAAAATAGACATCCTGGGCGCCAGGAGGCTGTCCGGGAATAGCAATTTTTTTCAAAAACAAGGCTTGCTAAAAAAAATTACCGCAGACATATAGCTGATACCGGGGTCTCGCAAGCTCGCTTACCTACGGGGATAATTTTTTGAGCATAACGGAGAGTTTGGGAAAAAGGGCATTCACGGACAACATCCTGGTAAGCGCTTACATACCTGCGGTTCGCATAAGTTCGTAGCACTTCTTCTGTGCGCATCTATGTTCCATTGTTGTTTCAAAAGAGTCAACGGACAAATGAAGGATGCCGATTATTAAATTGAAAAATCTTATTTCAAAACTTTATCCCATAAACTTTTTTTCTTTTTCTTTTTGTAAAAGTGTGATTCTCCCTCTATCCTTGCAAATTCATCGAGAAGCTCCTGCTGCCGCTGGTTTAGTTTTCTCGGAATCCTGACTGCAATATTGATGTAAAGATCTCCTCTTCCGTGATGATGATTGATATGGGGCATACCTTTGCCCGCCACCTTGAGAATATCTCCCGGTTGTGTACCCTTTGGGATATCTAACTCATAGGTTTTCTCATCACCCAGGACAGGAATAGTTATTGTGGCGCCAAGCGCCGCCTGTACAAATGATATTGTAATCGGGCAAATCAGGTTATCGCCTTCCCTGCTGAAAAAATCATGCTCTTTTATATGGATGACAATAAACAGATCTCCAGAGGGAGCGCCATGTTTCCCTGATTCTCCCTCGCCTCTGAGTCTTAATTGGGAACCTGTGTCAACTCCGCGGGGTATTTTGACATTTATTTTTCTTTCTACACGGATATTCCCCTCCCCTCCGCAATCTTTGCAAGGATTAGTGATAATCCGTCCTGTACCGTGGCAAACCGGACAAGTAGTGCTTATTTGGAAAAAGCCCTGGGATCGAACAACCTGTCCCTTGCCCTGGCATACGGAACAGACCTGGGACTGAGTCCCCGGTTCAAGGCCGGAACCACTGCAGGTATTACAAGTCTCCAGCCTGTGAAAGGCTACTTCTGCTTCTTTACCTGAAAATGCTTCCTCAAGGGTCAATTCCAGGTTGTAACGCAGATTCCTTCCCGGCCTGACATTCTGTCCCCTCCTGCTTCTTGTTCCAAAACCAAAGAAGTCTTCAAAAATATCTCCAAAATTAGAGGAGATATCATCGAAACCCCTGAAACCGGTAAAGCCTCTTCCCTCAAGTCCCTCATGACCGAAACGATCATAAATCTGTCTCTTTTCAGTATCGCTTAAGACATCATAGGCCTCGGCGGCCTCCTTAAACTTATCTTCCGCTTCTTTGTCCCCGGGGTTTCTGTCGGGATGAAAATTCAAAGCTAATTTTCGATATGCTTTTTTTAACTCTTCATTCCCTACATCACGTGAAACGCCTAAGACATCATAATAATCTCTTTTTAACATCCTTAATTACCTTCAAGGGCCTCAGTTTCATCTTTTTCTCCATGGTTTTCTTCCCGGGGCAATAATTCAGTGTCATTTTTTACTCCCTGGCTCTCTTCGAGGAACACAGACTCAATTTCTTCTTTTTCTTTCTGATCCGGGAGCTCAAGGTCTGTTTGCCCGGGAATTTCTACCGGAGCTGATTCAGCTCTCTCTTTGATCAAATCTTTATTATCCTTCCTCTTTACCGGAAAAACCTTACCCTCTGCAATCTCCCTGAGGGATAACACAATATTTTCATTCTTACATTTCACGAGAGGTTTAGCCCCTTTTTTCAACTGTCTTACCCTCTTTGCAGCAAGGTGTGTCAACACAAAACGAGTCTTTACTTTTTCCAGACAGTCTTCTACAGTGATTCGTGCCATTATATTATTCTCCTGACAAATTAATTGCATATAGGAGATTATCCGGGAATGCCCTTTTCCCCAAACTCTGCGTTATGCGAAAAAAAATTATCCCCGGAGGTAAGCCAGCTTGCGAGACTCCGATATCAGCTATATGCCTGCGGTAATTTTTTTCGCAAGCCTTGATTTTGGAAAAATTGCTATTCCCGGACAGCCTCCCGGTATTTTATCGATTCGGGATAAAAAAATATTACATAGAAATGAATCGTATTTTATATAATCCAGTAAATAAAAAGTAAAGGTTAAAATAATTTTTTCAAGCATCATTTTTAATTTGTCCGTTTTTTCGATGAACAGAGAATTCCGTGATACCTAAATCCTGCAAGCGTCGAGTTTGCCGAAGACCTGCCTGCTGCAGGTAGGTGCAAGGCGGCAAGGGCGCAGACGTACTACGAT
>JAGGXA010000182.1 GCA_021163285.1 Deltaproteobacteria bacterium
ATTTTTTTCAAAATCAAGGCTTGCTCAAAAAATTACCGCAGACATATAGTTGATATTTCGAGGATAATTTTTTGAGCATAACGCAGAGTTTGGGAAAAAGGGCATTCTCGGACAGCCTCCTATGTACATTTATGTTCCATTGCTGATTCAAAAGTATCAACAGACAAATGAGGGATGCCTGAAAAAAATCATTTTCAGTTCTGATTCTTAAGGCTTTCTTCAAAGCTTCCAAGATAACCATTTATAGAATTTCTCATAAAAAACCTCTCCCGTTCCCGGATATCGATGTCGAGTTGATGAAATGCCTTGAGACCCGGGTCTTTTTCAAGCAGTGTCCTCAGGCATTTTTCTATCAGTTCATCACCTCTCAAACTGCCTGCCGCAAATTTATAAATGATTTCCTTCCATAGAGACAACTGGCAGCGGAACTTTTTCAACATCAGATGAGAACTTTCGGCCTTGCCGAAGTGGGCATAGAATATAGGCTGATTTTCAAGCGCAAGCAGACGATCAATACTATTCAGGCATACATCGAAAAAGAATCTTGGAGGTGTGGCGGGACGCATGTACTCGGCATTTTTCAAAGCAAGATAAGTTCCTCCTGCCTCACCTGCAAACAGATGGCTTCTGTAGCTAAAGCTCAGGTGATGAGCCGCGTGACCCGGTGTTTCTATTATTAGAAGGTCTTTTATCTCATTTTTGGTATGGGGCGTCAGCCTTTCCCTTGGGACCGGTTTTGGAGGTCCAAATAACCTGGCAATCTTTCCAAGGACTTTCAGGCTGCCCTTCCAGAGTCTTGCCGGGTCGACAAGAAATTTAATACTGTCTTTATGGCAGATAACCCGAGCCATAGGGTAATGATCCATCAGATCGGCAAGACCTCCTGCATGGTCGATATGTATGTGGGTAATAAGTATATAATCCACCCTTTCAAGTCCTATCGCCGTCAATGAATCAATTAATCTCTGAGCCGAATTTGCAGGCCCCACATCAATTATAATATTAATGACATCCCGGCAGATCCATGAACTGATGAACCGGTTAAATCCCGGCATATCCTGCTTAATTTCAATCAACTTTTCAGACATTTCAAGACCATGTACCCATTTTTAACGGAAGTATTGCCAATGTTTTGAGACGCTCTGAGCTGCCCTGCGCCTGGAAGGCAGAACATCCAAGTATAGAGCGTTATCACGCCGGAGCGTGGTAACGAAAGTATAAAATGTATTTAGTATATTCTTCATTTCTGTTTTCGTCAACAGGGTGTCAGAAACCCGTGAATGGCTGCAATGAACTTAGGGACGAGGACGAAATAATTTCCCCAATCTTGAAATAACTCATTATTCCCGCAACTTTTACGCTTTTAAATCGAACAAACCTGACCTAAATCTGCGCTCCTACTTGGGGATGTTATTTCGTCCTTGCCCTAATTTGGCTCCAAATTCCATATTAAATCTGCCAAAAATGACCTTCTTCCCGTAAATACGCATTTTAAATATAGTCCAGGGATAAGAATGCAACCTTGAACCTGTGAACAGTTACGTTGTTTTTGCGCGAACCCTAAGCAATGCGTAACTTGTCAAATTGACAGCAAAATCAGGGCCAAGAATAGAATGCTCATAATTCCAATTAGTTAACTGAAAAGAGAGCAAACTGCAACGCTAAGAAAACAACAATCTTGCAGGCGCATGGCCTCATTGCTATAATTTTGTTATGTTTAATGTTGGTACTGTCAGGCAGGAGATGTTTAACTGTTCACGGGATTACGCTTTTGTCGTCTCGATATTGTTATGAGCTTCTGGATGAAGTAATTCTTGACTTTGCCTTACATACAGACCTCGAAAATAATAGATTGAATAAAAATGCGAAAAGCCTTATTATTCAGGTCGTTCAGCCATTACACAATGATTTGTTGAACAGATACAAGCAAAAAGATTGATTAAAAAACATATACTGCATACTGATATATCATTTCAGGGCAGGCACAGGGTCCGCCTCTACGTAGGGACAACCTCCTGTGGTTGCCCATTAGAAAGATATTACCGATTGAAGTTGGCTCTCTCGTACTCACGCGGGAGCGTGGGAACGAGGTACGAAAGTGTCCAAAAAATACGCTTAAAATTTCATTCTTTCCGAGGTCTGTACATAAATGTTTTTTGTAATTGTTTGCAGGTTCGATTGTTCAGGAATCCATGTGCCACTACACCTGAAGATTGAGTTAGGGTTCGCGCAACAATAACTTTTGTTGTTTTTGCGCGAACCCTTATCATAAATTGAGCTTTACCTGCATTCTGCAGAAAAATCAAATGAGGAATATATGAAGATTCAAGAGGCCATAATGGCATTTTCACAGAGTGAAAAAATTAAATCAGGACTTATTTGGGTTTCCCAGACGCTTGAACTGGCAAGCGCTTTCCCTTTGCCGGAAAAGCAGGGCGCGGAAAGGGTGATTAAGGCTTTAATGGATATGATTATCCATGAGATTCGGCTCGCTAAAAGCATTTCCGGGTATGGGTCCTGGGCTGAGATTGAACAAAGCATTGATAAGGCAATCGTTATGATCAATTCCGGTGTGGGAACCGAATCAGTGGTTCATCTTACAAAATCTCTCAGCCTGGTTACGACAATCGGGCATCGTTCCATGAGTTTCATGAAAGAAGAAGGACTTATTTAAGCCGTTATGATTTAACCTAAAACCTGCATAAACTATTTTCAAGAAGAAAATTATGCTTTTAATATCAACGAATTACAGAAATGTTGTGCTTGTATAACACGCATTAATTTGATG
>JAGGXA010000190.1 GCA_021163285.1 Deltaproteobacteria bacterium
GACCTGAAGTATCGTAGTACGTCTGCGCCCTTGCCGCCTTGCACCTGCCTGCAGCAGGCAGGTCTTCGGCAAACTCGACGCTTGCAGGATTTAGGTTATAACCAAAGTCCTTTGCCCGAAAGATTGGTGTTTAACTATTCCCATTTGACTTGCAATTCCGTAAAATATATTATTGAAACATGAAAATAATCAAAAATGAGATGCAAAAACAAAATCTATCAAAATTTCTTTATGATATTGCCAAAATTATATTTGGTGCTGTGGTTATTTTTCAAATCATAAAACCATATGAGTTTAATCTCTGGATTTTTATAAGCTGTCACATTGCCATGATTAGCTTTTTCTTTTGTGCCTATCTTTTAGATGGAAAGGAGATAAAAAATGACTGCATTAGGAATATTTTTTATTGTTCTCTGTATAATCGGTATAGCAGGCATAATTTACATCCTTGTTGATAAAAAGCATTTCAAAGATAAGGAAGTTTGAGTCTGCTTTTTTCTTTTTCCATTTTATCAAGCAACCGGATTTCGTTTTCACAGATAATCAGATTCTCTGAATCCGTTTGTAAAAAACGCTTGACATCTTCTTCTTTTCTTAAGGTAAAAACCGGTTTGCCCTGAGCCAGGGCATATCTAATCAGCTCCGTATTCATCTGATTCAGCCCGCTTACGGGGAATCCCGCGTCAATGACATAATCCGCCTGGCTGACCAATGGCAGCGCTTCATCTATCTGATCCCGCGTAATTTTTTCCAAGGGCGATCGGGTGATACATTTTGCACCGAGAGACATGGCAACATAATAATCAAGATCATTGGTATGAAGGACTCCTGTTGAAACGGCAAATCCGCGTTTAGCCAAAAGCCTGTAAAAAACAGCGCCGCATCCGATACCGCCAACTACAAAAACCGCCCCCCTGTTGCCGTTGCATTTGATTTCAATGCTTCCCAGGTCAGGATTGAAACTTGCGCCGTCAAAATCATAAAGAGCGGCAACCGACTTTTTATTCAAGATATTTTCCGGCGGGCCCCAGGAAACAATACCCCCGTCTTTGACCAGGACAACCTGATCCGATATTTTGGCTGCAATATCCACATCGTGCATGGATGCTACTACGGTGATCCCCTTTTTCCTGCACAGGTTTTGCAAAATAGACATCACTTCCATCCTGTGTTTTAAATCAAGATGAATCGTCGGTTCATCCAGCAAAATCAGTCCGGGTTCCTGGGCAAGGGCACGGGCTATGAGTACTTTCTGCTTTTCGCCGTCGCTTAAGGTTTCTATCTGTCGAGAAACAAGGTCCCGGGCATGTACCTGGGAAAGGGAAGAGATCACGATTTTTTTATCTGCCTCCTTTAATCTTCCCAAAAATCCGGTATGGGGATAACGGCCAAGAGCAACAAACTCAAATACGGAAAAAAGTCCCGGCGAAACCCGGTCGGTAAGCATTACGGAAAGTATCCCGGCAAGATACTCCTGCCTGAATTCGCTCAGCGGTATTTGATCGATTAAAACAGATCCGTCACAAGGGGGCAGCAGACCTGCCATGGTTCTTAAAAGGGTAGTCTTGCCGGAGCCGTTAGGCCCGAGCAGGGATATGAACTTTCCTTTTTCAAAGCAAAGATCAACGAGTGAGAGGACTGTTTTTCTGTTGTAGCCAACAGATAGATTTTTGGTTTTCATGATCGTGCTGGTTTCTGAGCCGCTCATATGGATACCTTCCTTTTGATTAACAGGCTGATAACAATCGGTGCGCCGAAAAACGCGGTTATGGAACTGATCGGAAGCTCTATGGGCGAAAAAGCAAGGCGGGCAACAAGATCGCACAGACCTGTTACAATCGCCCCTGTCAAAACAGTTCCGGGGATCAGTATCCTGTTATCGGATGTAACAAAACAAAGACGGGCCATGTGAGGCACGGCCAGACCGATAAAGGCAACAGGCCCTGCCGCGGCTGTCACCATACCCGCAAGGGCACAGGAACAAAAAATAATCAAAAACCTGAACACACGGATATTGACCCCCATGGTTGACGCGTATGCCTCCCCCAAAAGAAACGCATTCAACGGCTTGCTGAGCGCGTAAACCAGGACAAGGATCAGGCCTCCGAAGATGAATAAAATCCGGATCTCGCTCCATTTAAATCCGGAAAAGCTGCCAAGCTGCCAGAGTACGAACATCTTGAGATTTTCCTGCCTGGCAAAGGCCACAAGAACGCTGGTAACTGCGTGGCACAGATACCCCATCATCAATCCCGCGATAAGAAGCGTAATCGCATTTTTGACCTTTGCGGCAATTAAAAGCACAACCGCCATGGTTGCGTATGCGCCGGCAAGAGCGGAAAGAGTCGTCAAAAAAGGGGCCAGCGCCGTAAACCCCAGGCTCAGGGTGGTCAGCATCACTACGGAAACAATGAGTGTGGCTCCCGATGATATCCCTAAAATAAACGGCCCCACGATCGGGTTCCGGAAAAAAACCTGGAGCAAAAGGCCGGAAACAGAGAGATAGGCGCCTCCGATGACAGCGGCAATGGTTCTTGGAATCCGGATTTTCCAGACAATAAATCCGTTGGTTGTTACCGTATCATGTGTGTGAATAATCCTGAAAAGCTCGGAAAAAGAAATATTTATGCTTCCAAGCATAATATTGAGCGCTGCGGAGAATAACAAAACAACTGTAAAAAATACAAACAGCGAGCGATATCTTTTTGGTTGAACGGCAATATTTTCCTTTATTTGATGTTCCTTCATCGTGATGCATCCTTCTCTACATCTTTTCCAGGCAATTCGGTAAAAAACTTTTTGTTATACCCCGGAAATCGCTTCGGATGTAAAATTGCGGCTATCTCAAAAATAATTTCATCAAGCCGATCAGCAGACTGGGAATAACATGGGAGAGGAGCAAAGACTTTCCCCTTTGTCAACGGGTTAATATTTTTTAAAATCGGGTTTTCATGCGAAAGCGCCGCCCTGGATGTAACGCCCGTTCCGGCGGTCCGATAAGTAAAGAGGATATCCGCTTTTTTGCCGCTGGAAAGAAACTTTTCCAGTGTGATCTCAATTCAGCTTGCCCCGGAAATATCATCGAACAGATAATCCCCTCCTGCCAGTTCAATCATTTCAGCGGCCCATGAATTTCCAGGCTCCACCATCACCCTTTTTTCGTATATATCACCCCAAATCACTTTTGGACGGGGCCCTTTGTCAAAATCAGAATTTAAAAACGAATCCTTTACACTCTTAATGGCGTTTTGGACTTTTGCCACATATTCATCCGCCTCCCTTTCCCGATTAAAAAAAAGGGCCAGAAACCGGGCAAAGCGCATCCGCGTATTTAGATCCATGGCTTCCCCTGTGGTTGTAATCACCCCTGGAATACCGAGTTCATTGATCATGGAGATTGCGCATGCATCCCATGTCAGGACCAGGTCCGGCTCGATGGTTTTAAGTTTTTCAAAATCGATCCCATTTGTTTCACCGATATAGGCGATTCTGCCGCTATCCATCCCTTTTACAACCTCATCAATAGTCCAGTAATCCCTTTTGTGGGTCACGCCTACGAGAGTATCTATAGCGCCCAAAACCTTGAGTATGCCTATATTAAATCCGGAATAGGCCACAACGCGGCGCACCGGTGTTTCAATAATCCGGTTTTTTCCATACCCTTTGGGAGGTTTTTGCCCCCTGGGAACCAGCACCAGAATCCTGCCCGCGCCGTCCCTGATTTCAGTACAATTTTCCGGAAGCTTTTTTATGGAAAATTCGCCGATATTGACAAAGGACGGACCGTTTTCAGGACTTTGACTGCAGGCCCCAAGGAGCCATGCGCCAAGCAAAACAAAGCATGCGATCAATAATGATTTGCAGCAGCAGACGCTTTTCATATTTCTTCTCCTTTTCGCGACTGTAACAGAAACCATTGATACAGATACATTATTAATCCCGCTAAAAAAAACACGGTTCCGGAAAAATATAATTTCATGCCCGGATCTTTCTTTATGATAAGACTTATATAAGGCTGCCGTTGCATGCCGGATTTGTATCTGGGAGCAAAATCGTTAAGATGAAAACTCAAATCCTTAAACCAAAAAGGGTCGTTAAGGCCAATGGTTTTGCTTGTCTGTTTGTCATCTGCAGTTAACAGCAGGTCAGCTTTGACTTTACAGGCCCGGTCATTTAAAAAATCGAGCCTGTCTCCCTGGTAATAGTCAATATCGATCGATTGCAGCAACACCCTGATCTTTGTGCCTGGAATCATGGAATCCTGATTCAGGGCGATAATCATATTCGAGCAGGTTACGGCATAGAGGTAACTGACAAGATAACCGATCAGAATGATAATCAGGGCATAATGCATAATATGGACTGAGAATTTAAGGAAAAATCGGAGACGATTAAGGAAATGTTTGCGGTTTTCAATCAGGACAAACACCCTGTCCGTGGTGCAGACAAAGGTATTGACCGCCAGCAGAAACAGCAGGACAAACAATGCAAAAAACCAGACCGTATGACCCGGATATGTTTTTCCGTAAGTGCTGATCCATTCAATCAGTCCCAAATCGTTAAGCGGTTTAAATATTTTTTCACTTCCCCTGAGGCTCGCATAACCGCCTGCCAGATCGCAGACAAGGAGCAAAAGGACTATGATGGTCAGGCGGATGCTCCCTAAGGCCTTCCAGATTTTTTTCATAATATTGTCCGTAGAGATTGAAACAGATGGTTCAGATCAGGGAACTTGAATTTCCCTAGATCAGGGTAAAAATTAAAAATCAGCGTCAAAACAGCGCCGAATACGGCCGCATAGGCCTGCCTTTGAGAATTCCACATTTTTTGCAAATGGAGATGGAGAAAACATGTATAATAAAACCAGGTAGCCATGGCGGTAAGAATGGCGGCATCATCCCACACGACCGGGCTGCCCCAGCCAAGATATGACCATATTTCTCCGGAAAACATGGAGATGGTCCAGAAGGCAAACCCCCAGACAACCCACCGTGATGTCCGGATCCTGTTTCCGGGAAAAACACGGTTTTTCGACTTTTCCAGCTTTTGCGCCTGCCCGTTGCCGCTGTTTGTACGGCACAAACGTATATGAACAAGCGCATGGGCGCCTGCGATTATAAAACAAGCCTGGCCCACGATACCCGCCAAAAAAAAAAGATGTGAAAAAAATGTTCGGGATTCAAGAAAAGGGAGATAAAAATCATTTGGGAAAAAAACGGCCGCCATGGACAAAAGGCAGAGCGCACAAACAAGCAGCATACACCCTGCCTGTTTGTGCCATATTGTTTTGAAAAGGAGAACGCCGATAACAAGAGGCAGAAAAAAAGGAACCTGGTACATAGGCATCAACGGCCAGGAAAAATAGTAACGGCCTGTGATTGAAAGGAGATTAGCAAAAAGGCCGATAAACAGCAGGCATCGAAAGAATAATATCAATTTACCACGACACAGAATGCAAATGCCCAGGCTCAACAGATAAAAGAATGCTGCAATATAAAACAGATCCCGAATAAAAAACACGACCACTTTCCTTTTAATTCATTGATAGTTTTAAAGTTCGCGCAAAGAATATCCCCTGTCCGAAAAACAAAATCGATCCGGGGGTTCCCAAAAATTCGTATCCCTGATGAACGGTAACCATCTTTTACACTACAAAACTCGACTTTGTGGGAAAAAGAAAAATAGTCAGGTTCAAAACTTCCATTCCAGACCGGCAACAGTATAAACACCCGGCTGCTCATACCCGAGACCTTCTTCTATATCCTCATCAAAAATATTTTCGACTCTTCCATAAACGGTCCAGTGTTCAGCAACATCAGCTCTGACAGCCACATCTGTTCGAAAGTAGGAATCCATCTCCTTGTCTCCTTTCCATCTGAGTCGAGGACCTGAATAATAACCGTGAATATTGAAATGAAACTTATCGATATCATAAGAAAGATCAAGGTTGAACTTGTTTCTGGCAATTTGCACGGTCCTGAATGTCTCATCATCTTTCTCGGACTTTGAGCTGCAATAGGTGTAGTTCCCGCTTAATGTGATGTATTCGGTTAATATAAAAGTCAGGGTTGTTTCAACACCCTCGGAGGTCGCCTTATCCTGATTATCATACATACCCCTGAGGGTGGGATCAGGGTTGATCCCGTAGACAAAAGCGATAACATCATCTAATTTCGTGTGCCAGTATGCACATTCCAGATTGAGCCTTTTCTGAAACAGGGACTGTCTGACACCGAATTCATAAGTGTCCCCTTCTTCCGGATCGATGTTCAGGTTTCCATATTTGGGATCATATAAATTAGAAAATGTGGGCGCCTTATAGCTTGTGCCGTAATTTGTATAAAGTGTAGTTCCCACAGGTTGGAAAGTATAACTTATGCCTGCCTTTCCTGTTGCGTGATTACCAAATTCTCCATGATGATCATTTCTTAGGCCAAACGATAAAACAAGGTCTTCATTGAGCATGAGAATCTGATCGCTCAGATAAAATGAGTAATTAGTCACGCTGTCTCGAGCCTCTCCATATCTACCCCATTTCTCTCCTTTCTGTTTCTGGTACTCAGCGCCAAGAAGGAGCGTGTTTGAGACGCTTGTTCCAAATTCCCGGTCCCAGATAAGATTGTAATCAGCGAGGTAGTTTTTATTCTGATAATAATAAGCTTCTCCGTTACCCTTGTCGTATACTGGAAGGATATCTCCCTTATTATAATAATTCACATAATCAAGTGTAAAATTATCGACCGGAGCGCGAATACTTCCCAGGTAACCGTCATCCTTATCCAGCCCTTTTTTCTTATGCTTATAATAACCAAGCGTAAGTGTTTGCTTCAACTTGTCACTTAGTTTATGTTCCATCTTGATGTTTCCATTATAATAATCCGAATCAGATTCAGAGTTGGGGTCAGGCAGCTGGAACGACCAGTATGGCGTTGAAGGAGAATCCGTGGCGTATGACTCGCGAAGCTCGGCAAAGTTAAATTCCGATTGAGTATACA
>JAGGXA010000245.1 GCA_021163285.1 Deltaproteobacteria bacterium
ATCGTAGTACGTCTGCGCCCTTGACGCCTTGCACCTGCCTGCAGCAGGCAGGTCTTCGGCAAACTCGACGCTTGCAGGATTTAGGTTACAGGCAGAAACGAGGCAGGATCTATGCTTTCACCGGCTTGACACAGGATCGAGCAAATTTTCAGACTGAAAAAAACGCTATTAAGGAACGAGGACGAATCGTTCTCGCCCCTTATTTTTCAGGACATAGAGGTAATTTCAAAAGGATCGGTTTGGCTTTCTCCCTGTCAAGACCTTTAACGGAAGCGCCGTTTGCAAAATCTTTTCTTGAATCTATAACAACACATGTGGCTGAATCCGATCTCGCTAATAATACGAGGAGATAACCGAGATTAACGTCAGTTCGGATAGATTCGTGGGGTGATTTCACCTTGCTTTCAGTTATAACCTCAAAAAGATTCCCTCTCCGTACACCTTTAGTAATCCCACAGTTAAGATATACCACTGAAAATTGACCAATCGTTTCTCGCAAGCCCTTTGTTGCCATAATGTGAGCTATCAACTTATTTTCAACGGCCCTGGGTTTAACACAAGGGGACATCGGTTCATAAGGTATAACGGAATCACCTACACGCACTGCCTCGTAAGTTTTAATTATTTCCGCTTTATATATGTTTCCTTTTACATGCCCTGTTATAATAACTTTTCCCAGAAATGAGACTACATATCCACCCTCCTCTTCGGTCAAAGGGTCATCTATCAAAGAGGATGTACGAGAAATGGTTAATAAATCACCTTGAGCTATTTCATTTCCTTTGTTTAAGGAAATATATATTATATCGCTTGAATGTAAGATGAGCCTTCCCGTATCATCAGAATAAATACGCCCGAAGGGTTTAAAAGGCCGTGTGGTAAAAAAACCGGTGGAATTGACATCCGTTAACCCCGACACATCAACTGCGCGCTCAGGTAGTTTACTCAGCGGTTTTTCCACAGAGACGTGTTTTTTGACAGGCAGACTTTTTAACAGTGTAATCACATCACCGGGAGCGAGAAGATTTGGATTGGTAATAAAAGGGTTCATTTCCCAGAGTTCCGGCCATAAAGTCGAATCACCATAGAATTTATCACAAATATTCCAGAGAGTATCCCCTTTTTTTACGGTATAGGTAACAGGTTGTGCAATAACATGAGCACTATAAACAGAATTAAAAAAGAATAAACCAAAAACTAACAATAAAACTGCGGACGATTGTCTTTTTCTCAATTTTGTAACCTCATTGCAGGTGTTTTTAAGCATTTGATCAAAAACAGGAAAACATACTATATTTTACCATTCACGGTTATTTATGTTTAATTTTCTTTTCTTCAAAAAAACTTGTCAAGCTCTTTCTGGAATACTATCATAATGATAATGCAAGTTTTCGTTTGCCAGGCATACGAACTTGGGGATGTTATTCCGTCCTCGTCCCCAAGATCAATCAAATGCCTGTTTATGAATATGAATCCATTGACCCAAAAAAGATTTGCAAAAAATGTGCCAACAGATTAGAGATTATTCAAAAGATTGATAAAAAGCCCCTTTCCCGTTGCCCTTATTGTGGTCAGAAGGTAAAAAAATCATATCCTGGTGCAGAACGGCAATCATGGAAATCTCTGATGAACAAATTATTGTTGAAAAAAATCAATGAGTATGAAAATGACCGCATGTGGAGCCATGCGGCCGGAATGACAGACAAACACTTGGAAAAGACAAAAGACAGGGCCATGAAAATAAGGGCTCTTGAGAATTATAATAAAGCAGGTTATGATACCTGAGTGGTTGAACCCTAAACCTGTGAACGATTAGGAGGCTGTCCGGGAACAGCATTTTTTTTCAAAATCAAGGCTTGCTCAAAAAATTACCGCAGACACATAGTTGATATTTCGAGGATAATTTTTTGAGCATAACGCAGAGTTTGGGAAAAAGGGCATTCTCGGACAGCCTCCTAGAAAAAAGTTAAGCAGGTCTGCGAGACTCCGAAAAGACAGTTTTCGTTCATACCCTAAATATTCAGGAGGATAATCAAAAAATGAAAATCGCAAATAAAATCTCCCGCCGGTTATTGTTATTAATAATTATATGGTTATTAATACTTGGAGCCGCACTTGCTGCGTTTGAATACCGGCAAATGGATATTATTAAGACCAGTCTGGATAAATACCGGATACAGGCGCAAGATAATCAACATGATCAATTTGTTAATATCATTATACGGAAATTAACTGATTTTGATTTTATTAGCCTGCAAGTATTGGCAGGCTGCCTATCCGTCACCTGTCTTTTGTTATGGTTAAGCGCCCATTTCACAGTAAAACGGGCGCTTAAAGATTATAAAATCAAGGGACCGCCGCCTCAAGAAAAAAAGCAGGGAAAGTCCGGGAAACCTGCGCAAAAGCCCAAAGAAAAACAAATAAATCCCGTTGAGGATCAACGCCGGGCTCTTCACCTGTTATCCTTGTTGCAACGTGAGGCTCGCCTGGTCGATTTCCTCTGTGAAAACCTGGAGTTTTATGATGATACTCAGATCGGGGCAGCAGTGCGGAATATCCAGGAGAACTCTCAAAAGGCATTACAAAAATACATAGCTCCAAAGGCTATAATAGATCAAAATGAAGGGGAAGAGATCTCTATAGAGGCAGGCTTTGACCCCAGCGCTATCAAGCTTATGGGCAATGTATCCGGTGACCCGCCATACAAAGGCATTTTGCAGCACAGGGGCTGGCGGTCCACACAATTTGATCTTCCTATCCTCTCAGGCATTCAGGACCCAACCGTAATAGCGCCCGCGGAAGTCGAAATCAGTTTATCAAATAACAAGGAGAGCAGTGTTGAGTAATGATCACGATCAAAAATATATAATCGGCATTGATCTTGGCACAACCAACAGTGTGGTGGCTTATACCGAGGCCGAAATAAATGAAACCGAAAGACACGAAATCCATATATTTAAGATACCCCAGTTGGTAGGCGCCGGTTCCATAGGAGAACAGGAGTTCCTGCCCTCTTTTCTTTTTCTGCCCGGTCTCCATGATATCACAAAAGGTGAGTTGGCAGTGCCCTGGGATGAAGAAATATCCCTGGCCGTTGGAAAATACGCCCGCGACCGTGGCGCCGAGGTTCCTCAATATCTAATCTCATCTACAAAATCATGGCTTTGCCATACCGGTGTGGACAGAAATAAGCCTGTCCTGCCCTGGGAGGGAAAGGAGGAACAGCCCAGGTTATCCCCTGTTGAGGCACAGGCTGCCATCCTGAAACATATTAAGGAGGCCTGGAACTATGTTATGGCTCAGGAAAACGATAGTTTACGCATGGAATATCAAGAGATTTTCCTGACCGTGCCGGCCTCATTTGATGTTGTTGCAAGAAACCTTACCGTTGAAGCGGCTGAAAGGGCCGGCCTTTCACAGATAACTCTCCTTGAAGAACCTCAGGCGGCCTTTTATGCATGGATAGATGCTTCAGGTAATGACTGGCGGGAAAATGTCAAAGTCGGAGATATAATCCTTGTAGTTGACATAGGGGGAGGCACCTCTGATTTCAGCCTGATCAGGGTCTCTGAAGAAGAAGGGAAAATGGTCATTGAGCGTATTGCCGTGGGTGAGCATCTCCTTGTGGGCGGAGACAACATGGACCTTACACTGGCCTACGTTGTGGCCGGACGAATGGCTTCTCAGGGTCGGAAATTAAGCAGCTACCAGATGAGGGGATTATGTCATGGCTGCCGAACCGCCAAAGAACATATGCTTGATAAAGGCGGCTTCTCGCACCCTGTAACAATTTTGGGCAGGGGAAGCAGCCTCATAGGAGGCACCATAAAGACCGAATTAACTCATAAAGATATCGAAAACACCCTTATAAACGGCTTTTTTCCTGTTTGTGACAGTTCAGATCGTCCGATTAAACAACGCAGGACGGGAATGCAGGAGTTAGGCCTTTCCTATACCTCGGACCCCGCATTGACACACCATCTTGCACAGTTTCTCAGTCAACAGGAGCCGACAGGCGCTGAAACGGAAAATAATATTGTCTGCCCTACCGCAGTGCTCTTTAACGGCGGGGTTATGAAGGCCCGGTCTCTGAGAAACCGCGTGCTTGACGTTCTCTCCTCCTGGACAGGCAAAGAGGGCAAACAACCGGTACGGGAGATTAAAAAGAACGACTTCGATTTCGCTGTTGCGAGAGGCGCAGTCTACTATGGTCTTGCCCGAAGAGGCAAGGGTATCCGAATCCGCAGCGGACTGGCAAGAACCTATTATATCGGAGTTGAGGCTGCTATTCCTTCCGTACCGGGTGTCCCGACCCCGATCAAGGCGCTTTGCGTAGCGCCTTTCGGGATGGAGGAAGGCACGGAAGCAGCCCTGCCTGAAAAAGAATTTGGTCTTGTGGTAGGTGAACCGGTAAAGTTTGATTTTTTTTGCTCCAATACCAGGCATCATGATATAATAGGCACGGTAGTTGATGACTGGGAAGGGGAAATTGAAGAAGTCACCACCCTGGAGACAAGTCTTGAGGGCGAGGCCGGGACCATAATTCCCGTCACACTTGAGGTTAAAATCACGGAAGTGGGCGCTTTGGAGATATGGTGTGTGTCAAGAGAAGACGGACAAAGGTTTAAGCTCGAGTTTAATGTTCGTGAAAGGGAAGCCATCTAAATGACTATGAACCGTTATATAATCGGAATTGATCTCGGTACGACAAATTCCGCTGTGTCATACGTTGATCTCCTGGCCGGGGACACCCCCATAAAAAACATAGGGATTTTTAAAGTCCCTCAACTGACAGGACCTGGCGAGATATCATATCTCAATATACTGCCCTCTTTTTTTTATATACCCGGAGTACATGAATTTAATAAAGATGCCCTGGAACTTGCCTGGCCGTCTGAAGAAAAAGGTTTTGTCGGAGCCTTTGCCCGTGAACAGGGCGGCAAAACTCCTCAAAGGCTGGTATCCTCGGCCAAAAGCTGGCTCTGCCACGGTAAAGTGGATCGTAAGGCACCCATTTTACCCTGGGGAGCAGAGAAAGACCTTCCCGTAATATCACCTGTTGATGTTACATCTTCATACCTCAGACATATAAAAAATGCATGGAACCATTCCATGAAGGGTAATGAAAGTTTTTACCTGGAAAACCAAACCGTTATCATTACAGTACCCGCCTCATTCGACGAAGTGGCCCGCGACCTGACCATTGAATCCGCAAACCTGGCCGGTATCAAAGAAATAATATTGCTTGAAGAGCCTATTTCCGCTTTTTACAACTGGCTTATCATACATGAGAAGGAATGGGATAGAATTGTACGACCCGGCGACCTGATCCTGGTCTGTGACGTGGGAGGAGGCACAACGGATTTCACACTTATTACTCTCAGAGAAATCCAGGGAAATCCAGTATTTGACCGCATTGCGGTAGGTGATCATCTTATTCTGGGCGGCGATAACATGGATATGGCGCTTGCCCACCGTTCGGAGATGCGTCTTAAAAGAAGCGAAAAAGGTCGCTTGAATATCCATCGCTGGCAGTCCTTATGTCATCAATGCAGGCAGGCAAAGGAGAGCATTTTAAGCGACCAAATCGCATCAAAAGTAATCACCCTGATTGGAGAGGGCCGGAAACTTATCGCAGACACCGTTTCAACATTAATAGATCGTAGAGAGGTTGAAGAGACCATCCTGGAGGGTTTTTTTCCTGTCATTGATCATTCGGATGCCCTGGAAGAAAAAACCCGACCGGGCATGACTGAATTCGGACTGCCGTATGCACAGGACCCTGCCATCACGAGGCACCTGATCAGGTTTCTGGAGCAGCACAAAGATGATGTGTTCCAAATTCTGGGACGTCCGAACCCTGAACCCGACATGATTCTTTTTAATGGCGGAGCGCTTAAACCTGCCGTCATTCAGGATCGTATCCGCAGTGTAATTCGACACTGGTTCCATGAAAAAGACAGGAGTATACCGAGGGTGCTGGTCAATCCCGAGCTTGATCTTGCTGTTGCGCTCGGAGCCTCATATTATGGTCTCGTAAAAAAAGGGCATGGCGTCAAGGTCGGGAGTGGGAGCGCCCGTGCATATTATCTCGGAGTCGGCAGGCAGGAGGAAGGGGGAGAGACAGAACCGGACAGTCCTGAAATAGCCGTCTGTCTCGTGGAAAGGGGTATGGAAGAGGGCAGCGCTGTTGAGCTAAAAGACAAAAAACTGCATGTCCTGGCCAATCAACCTGTGAGCTTTGATCTTTACAGCTCGAGCTTTCGGACAGGAGATCGTACAGGTGATCTGATTATAGTGGATGATACGCTCACCTCCTTACCACCTGTTCATACGGTTATTCAATTTGGTAAAAAGGCCGTTAAGACTACAGTACCTGTAAAAATGGAGGCATCATATACGGAGACAGGCTCACTGTCTATATGGTGCAAGTCTATCCGGAGCAGCCATAAGTGGAAATTGCAGTTCCAATTGCGGAATACAGATCATTCACCCAAGGTGTCCGATCAGGAAGTCTTTGAAGAATCACTGGTGGATGAGGCCCTTTGCCGGATAAAAGAAACCTTTTCCGGGAGATCGGGCGATATCACTCCAGTTCGTTTGGTAAAGGCAATAAGCGAAATAGTCAAACGTCCGAGGGAAAAGTGGCCTCTTAACTTTATTCGCCGCATGGCGGATCAACTGTCTCTGTATGACATAACGAGAAAGCTGAGTCTCGATCACGAAATCAGGTGGCTGAACCTCATCGGTTTTTGCATGAGACCCGGATTCGGGGACGCCCTGGATGAACATCGTATTCAAAAATTATGGAAGATATATCAGGGTGGACCGGTTCATGCCAAAAACGTTCAGGCAAGATCAGAATGGTGGATATTGTGGCGGCGGGTAGCCGGCGGTCTAAGCACGGCCCAGCAACGGCATATCCTTGCGCAAGTATCACCGTTGATCAATCTTCAAAAAAAAGCGGCAAAAAAGAAACTTGCTCCCCAGGAACAAATGGAGATATGGATGGCCCTCGGCAATATGGAATATCTCCCTCAGACTGAAAAAATTACCATGGGAAAAAGACTTGTTCAGGACCTGAGTCCTAAAAAGAGCAAACCCCAGTACTGGTGGTCTCTTTCAAGGATTGGAGCGAGGGAACCCTTATATGGCAACATAGAATTAGTAGTTCCGGCCCATGAAGTTACAAACTGGATTGAAACGATCCTGAAAAAACAATGGCGAAATCCAAAACCGGTGGGTCTCGCCCTGTCTCAGATGGCCAGACTGACCGGGGATCGCAAGCGGGACCTGGAACCAGACGTGGTGCAAGAGGTAATTAAATGGTTGACACCATTTGAGTGGTCTATCCCCCATATAAAAATTCTCAGGGAACTTATCCCCATTGACCAGCAGGAAAAGAGTGATATCTTTGGAGAATCCATGCCTACGGGCATTTTGTTATGCACACAATGAAATAAAACCGTTCACTGATTAAATAATATGACCAATACTTTACCTGCGCTCTTCCAGCATCGGTTTCCACGACATATCACCTTCCGGATTAGATAATGAAATTATTATTGATTACACCAAAATGGCCTGATACCAGCCTGTGGGGACAGATTTATTTCCGTTTTCCTTATCTCGCATTGACTACCCTGGCATCCTTGACTGATGAAGACTGGGACATTTCAATAATTGATGAGAATGTGAAAGCTGTTGATTTCTCCAATTTGCCTGATTTAGCAGCTATTTCCATCATGACACCTCTCGCAAACAGAGGTTATAAGATTGCCGATGCCCTTAGAAAAAAAGGGGTAAAGGTAATACTTGGAGGCATACATCCCACCATGATGAAAGATGAGGCTATCGCCCATGCTGATGCAGTTTGCATTGGAGAGGCGGAGCAGGTCTGGCATCAGGCGCTTCGGGATTTCAAAAACTCCGGGCTTAAACCTTTTTACCACTCGGATAACTTCTGTTCACCTGACAGGCTTTCTATTCCGAGAAGAGAACTTTTAAAAAGAAAGTCTTATTTTTTTATCAACACTATCCAGACCACACGCGGTTGCCCATTCGATTGCGAGTTCTGTTCGGTTACTTCTTTTTACGGCAGGACCTACCGTGTCAGGCCTGTCAAAGATGTGATTGATGAAATGAGTCACATGGAGGGAGGTTTTGTATTTTTTGTAGATGATAACATCGTGGGCAGGGCCTCCTACGCAAAAGAGCTTTTTCGGGCGCTTATCCCCTTGAATATTAAATGGTTCAGCCAGGCATCATTGAGCATTGTTAAGGACAGAGAGCTCTTGAACCTTGCTCAAAAAAGCGGCTGCAGAGGGCTTTTTATAGGATTCGAATCCCTTTCTCAGGAAGCTCTTAAGGCCATGGGGAAATCCGTAAACCAGGTAAAAGAATATAAAAACGCGATCCGGACCCTTCATGATCACGGCATCGGCATCCAGGGCTCATTTATTTTCGGCACGGACTTTGATGATCAGACCATATTTTCAGATGTGCTCCGTTTCATAGAAAAAACCCATATTGAAGCAGCTCTTTTTTCCGTGTTGACTCCTTTTCCGGGAACAAGGATTCAAGAGCATATGTTAAAAGAAAACAGGATCATTACTACCGACTGGGAAAAGTACGATATGAACCACGTTGTTTTTAAGCCAAAAAAAATGACTCCCGGACAATTGCAGAATGGTTTCAACTGGGCATATAAAAGGTTATACGGATACCGCTCAATAATTCTAAGGCTTTTTCCGTTTAAAAGAAGCGGGCTTTTTTTCGGCATTCAAAATTACGGCTTTCGCCAGGCGTGGAAAAAAACACTTGCAGGCGAATAAGGAACGAGGACAAATTAACTTCCCCAACTATGCATCGCAGCTTCAGGCCATCTTTGCCCGATCTAAAAGTACAAAAATATTGAAATAGCTCACTATTCCTGCAACTTTTGTGCTTTTAGATCGGGCAAACCTGACCTAAATCTGTGCGCCTACTTGGGGATGTTATTTCGTCCTCGTCCCTAAGGAATTGGCGCTGCAATTCAAAAGGGCAGGAATCAGTCCGGATTTACAGTAATAGAAGGAGCTATAATGCTTGGGCCACTACCTTATGATATTTCAATTATCAAGGAAATACTCCCGCACAGGACACCTTTTTTATTTGTTGACAGGGTAATGGAACTGACAGGAGCAAAGAAAATTATTGCTGAAAAAGATCTCCTGTATGATGACCTGTTTTTCGCAGGCCATTTTCCAGGAAGGCCGATAATGCCGGGTGTCCTTGTGATTGAGGCCCTGGCCCAGACAAGCGGCCTTCTTATCGGACTTTCATCACATGGAAAAATGCAATTTGGGAAAAGAGAGGAACAGAATTTTTTTCTGGCAAATACCAATGTGAAGTTTTTAACACCCGCAAGACCTGGAGAAACCCTGCGTCTTGATTCATCCCTTAAAAAAGAGTTTGGAAAATTATTCTATTTTGAGACGGCGGCATATGTGGGAGAATCTCTGATTGCCAAAGGGACATTAACGCTTGCCAGGGGAAAATAGCGCGAACTTCACAGGACGAAAGATTTGTATATAATAATATGATAATAAAAGAAAAAATATCAGAGATGGTCAGCGCGGATCGGTGGCTGAACAGTTACCTTTTTTTATTGAACCCCTCAACTTCAGAATCGCAGGAAGCACCATTATTGAAAAGATAAAACTTGACACTACACCAACGATTACCATAAGGCCCATCTCTTTTAAGACATGGTACCTTGCAAACGAAAGTGAACCAAAACCGCATATAGTAGTAAGCGTGGTAAGAAGTATGGATCTGCCCGTAGACGACAGAGTTTTTTCGATATCATTCAGTTCCTGATTCCTTCGATATATATGTATCCCGTCATCAAGACCGATACCTATCAATATGGGAAGGACGATAAAATTGAACAGATTAATCTTTATACCAAGCAGGCCCATAACACCTGCCATGGTTATAATGCCCATGACCATTGGTAAAGGCACCAAAAAAAGAGCAGACAACCGACGGAAAAAGATAATAATAATGATTAGTACAAGAAGACCTGCACACCCTGCTGTAAAAATGAGTTCACTTCGGATTTCATCAAGGAGATAATGCGCTGCAAGTTGCGGGTTAACAATAATAAGGTTAGGCAAGGTCTCCGTTAATGCAGCTTTAAGGAGTGAAATTTTCTCCTGCCCCGGCAGAAGCGCCCATGCAACTCCCTCAACATTATTCTCTCCATTAATAAAAAAGCGACCGAAAATCTCGGGAAACCGGTCCATGCCTGTTATTGGAAGACGGCAAACCTTAGTTGATTTGCCCTCTTCCTTAAACGACTGCCCGGACCGGTTTACATTTGAAACAGCATTTAAGAACTCGTTAGTATACTCAAAATCCTTTAATTCCAGGCCATATCCGGAAAAAAGACGTTTTATTGATTCCAGGTCAACCCCCTCTATCAGGAAAGGTGCAAAGGACGAAATAGAGCTTGCGGATGTCCAGGAATGAATGATCCCCTCCTGCCTGCATTTTTTAAGGACATTATCAACCTTTTCACCTTTTTTAAAAAGCATTTTTTCATTGTCGGCTTTCCAGACAATTAGCACATATTCCTTACCGGCCCCAAAGGCCCGGAAAAGGTCCTGCTGGACATCTATAGCCTCAAGGCCTCTCGGTTTTACAGACATTATGTCCCTTTCAAACCCGACCTTGAGAAGACCGGGCAGGGCCGCCGTAAAAAAAAGGAGGGCAAGACATAGTACGAATACAGGCCGCCGGTTTACAAATCGTCCCATCCTGTCCATACCGATAAGACGCATCGGTCGTTGCGACCTTCCCCATGAAAAGCGCTCAATAAAGATCAGCCATGCGGGCAATGCCCACAAGATGGTTATCAGGCAAAATATGAGCCCCAAAGACACCAGCAGACCTATCTGGTAAAGTATGGGATTGCCGGTAAATATTAATACAAGAAAGGCAATGAGTGTAGTAATCCCGCCCGCAAGAACCGCTGAGCCGGTTCCGATTATGGCATTTTCAACCGATTGCTCTGCCGGCATACCGGCCTCTCTCTCCATTTTGTACCGATCATAGATATGTATGGCAAAATCGATTCCAAGGCCGAGAATAACGGTTGAAAATGCCGCGGCAAGCATATGGACATGATCCGTCATAAGGGCCGTCACTCCCATGGCAAGCTGAAGACCTGCTCCAAGCGGCAATAACAGAAACACAACAGTTAAAAAGTTGCGATATGCAAGAAAAAAAAGGGCTGCAATCCCAAAGACCGAGCCGATAATACACACAAGGATATCTCCCCTGACCAAGGCTTCTTCCTGCGCCGCAACGGCATAACCGCCGGTAAGTCCTATTTTCAGTTTGGGACAGGCAGTGCGTATTTCATCAATTTTTTTTAACAGCAATCGAGAGGCTGAATGGTTTTTTGGGGAAACGGCAGGGGTTGCAACAATCAACAGCGCATCACCGGAAGGCGACAACAAATAAGGTCCGGGCGCGAACGAGAGGCCATGGTGCATGGTCTGAAGTTTTTCAATCATAAATTGACGGAAGTTCAACGGGTCCATCGCTGCTATCCGGGAAAACCCGGATGCGCCTGGCAGGGCTATAAGTGCAAGAGACTTCCTGAGTTCAGTTTCAAGCATATCCCTTGAAGTCAAAAGGGTCTTCAAACGGCCGGTATCTTCCTTTGTAATAAAGCTCTCAGGTTGCATAAGATAACGAACCAGCATCTCTTCAAAATCTCCAGCGCCAACAGCCTCCGCCTTCAATAGCGTGACCCTGGAAAAAGCAGACTTGTTATCTATACGGATAAGACGAAGCGCCGCTGCGACATCTTTTCCCACCTCGATCAGATTCTGAGAATCATCATCCACAGGCCTGACCAAGATATAAAGCCTGTTCTGGGCGGCAGAAGTACGCATCGCATGGATCAAGACCTTAAAGACAGGGTTTTTAAGCGGAAGCGCTTTGAAGACATCCTGCTCAAAACTCAACATCCCGGTCATAAAAAAGGAAATAATAAACAGGATTCCGAAAGATAACAGGATAGTCCCCGGCCGTTTTATCAGGGTTTTTACAATAATATTCATTCAGCAATTACCGCTTACAGTTAAAGTGTCCTGAGATAGCGAGGCAAGGCTTTGTCGTTTTGTAAATTTTTCTTAAATTTAACCTCAAAATAACAACTTTTTTTTAAAAAACGTCTATTTTTAAAAAAATTTCATTATATATATCACCTAAATCCTGCAAGCGTCGAGTTTGCCGAAGACCTGCCTGCTGCAGGCAGGTGCAAGGCGGCAAGGGCGCAGACGTACTATAATAC
>JAGGXA010000057.1 GCA_021163285.1 Deltaproteobacteria bacterium
TAGTACGTCTGCGCCCTTGCCGCCTTGCACCTGCCTGCAGCAGGCAGGTCTTCGGCAAACTCGACGCTTGCAGGATTTAGGTGCAATAAAAAAAGTAATTAATAAAAGGGTAAAATGGTATTTTTTGAATGCCGAATATCGAACAGGGAATTATGAATGTCGAAGGAACGTGACAAAATAAATACCATGATCTGTGCGCCTGCCCGGGGAAGTTATTCCGTCCTCATTCCTAATCAAGTTTGCAGTACGTGTTATATTAAGGAATACTAATGGAAAAAAGCTCCAAACTACCGAATAGACTTATTGTTACAGGTACTGATACGGGGGTGGGAAAAACAGTGCTTTCTCTCCTTTTAATGCAGTTCTTTTTTGCAGAAGGTTTTAATCCGTTTTACTTAAAACCTTTTCAGACAGGTTGTATTGACCCGTACGATGCAGAGAGTGATGCCCGATTTATTTATAAAAATGTCGGTCATTTAAAAGGAAAAGACCCTGCGGATTCCATCACTTACTGTTTTTTAAATCCCAAAGCTCCCTTGTTCGCTTCCCGGAACGAGAAAAGGGATATAGATATTAAGGTAATACAAGATACCGTGGTTGATAAAAGCAAGGCATATTTTCCTCTTATCATAGAGTCTGCGGGTGGGCTCTATGTTCCTGTAACAGAAGACATTATGATGGTGGACATTATTAAATTAACGGGAGCTGTTCCTATTATTGCCGCAAGGGCAGGTCTTGGCACGATAAACCATACACTGTTGACTGTAGAGGCGCTTGAAAAAAGGAAGATTCCGCCTGTTGGAATTATTCTTATTGATTCCGGAGAAATCCCAACGGAGCAGCAAATGATAAGTGAAAATATTGAGGCGATTGAAAAGGTATCCGGCATTAAAATTTGCGGTGTCATAGGAAGGATTAAAGATTTTTCATGCCCCGAAGATGAGTATTATGCACCTGTCAGGAAGATATTCGGTAAAGACAGGGGTAACCTCTCACAGATTCAGGGTTCAACCGTTCAGGGTTAAGGACAAAGGTAACTACTCAGGTGGATAGGTTGAAGGTTGAAGACTGTTAATGAAAAGCGCATTTTGAAGCCATGTTTGGCGCAGGAATCAGACATTTCCGCCAAAGTACGGCAATTAATTGTGCTCTTCTGTCCCTTTCAGCCTTCAGCCTAAATTGCTTCAGCCTGACTACGGAGGCTGTCCAAGAATAGCAATTTTTTTCAAAATCAAGGCTTGCTCAAAAAATTACCGCAGTCATATAGTTGATATTTCGAGGATAATTTTTTGAGCATAACGCAGAGTTTGGGAAAAAGGGCATTCTCGGACAGCCTCCTACGTGAGTAGTTACAATAAAACAAGGCGTTATTGAATATTAATGACGGTTATGATTATTTCATGAAATTTAAAGATAAAAGAGTTCTTATTACCGGAGGCACGAAGGGGCTTGGCAGGGCAACAGCCATCTCTTTTGCACGTGAAGGCGCCTGGGTAGCTCTGACCTATTCTTCTGATGATAAAGCCGCATCAGAAACGGAATCCCTGGTTAAAAAATATACCTCACGATCTTTATTGATCAAAGCTGATGTATCTTTAAGCTCTGATGTAAAAAAGATGACGGATCAGGTCTTGAACCAATGGGAATATCTTGATGTTCTGGTTAATAATGCCGGTATTATCAGGGACAAAATGCTCTTGTTTGTAGACGAAGAGGATTGGGATCGGGTTATTGATATAAACCTTAAGGGTACATACCTCTGTTCCAGGGCATTTATTAAAAGCATGATTGCGCGCAGGTCAGGGCGTATAATAAATACTACCTCACCAAGCGCGATTACCGGAAGGGCCGGCCAGACAAATTACTCTGCCTCAAAGGGAGGGATAATCTCCTTTACCAGGTCTCTTTCCAAGGAGGTGGCCAGGCTGGGAATCACGGTAAATGCTGTCTGTCCCGGGATTATTTCCACACCTCTTACCGACACCCTGAATCAGCAGAACAGAAACGATTTTTTAAGTATGATTCCAATGCAAAGATTCGGCAAACCTGAAGATATTGCCTGGGCAGTCCTTTTTCTGGCCTCGGAAAGATCGGGATATGTTACCGGCCAGGTATTGAGAGTTGACGGCGGGCTGATATAGATTGTTCTCTTCCAAAAATAGAATCGGGGCGATATGTCATTTCCGATTCGGACACGATACATGTTTTTGAAAGGAGGTAGCCCATGAAATGGGTGGAAACTGAGGAGGTGGTACGTTTTAACGAAGTTGATGAATGGGGTATGGCATGGTACGGCCATTATATGGCCTGGTTTGAGGTCGGCCGTATGTCATTGCTCCGTCGATTCGATCTCCTGCCGAAGAATATGGTCGGACTCGGTTATATTGCGCCTGTAATCAAAGTGAAATGCGATTACAAGCATCCTGCCGCATGTGGAGACAGGATAATAATAAAAGCCTCGGCAATAAAACCTGAAATAGCAGCGTTAATATTCAGATTTGAAATATTGCTTAAAAAAGACAGTACACTTCTTGCCAGGGGAGAGACAATACAGGTACTCTTAACTACCGATAAAAAGATGATTTACCGGATGAGCGGGGAACTTGAACAACGTGTAACCAATCTTGTAAATTTTTGTGTCTCAGAACAATAATGACTTATACATCTTCAGTGCGAGTCGCTGTAACAGGCCTGGGTATAATTACATCTATCGGGCATTCTATCCCAACCTTTTGGGACGGCCTTTTACATGGAAGATGCGGGATTGGATCTGTATCGATCTTTGATACTACTGGTTTCCCCTGCTCTTTTGCTGCACAAGTCAGAAAGAAAGATCTTGAAGAACAGTTTGAGGACCATGAAATTAAGCGGGTGTCGAGATGTGATCTTTTAGGTCTTATAGCAGTCAGGGAAGCCATATCCGACTCCGGCCTTGATTTTAAAAGATATAACAGGGAAAATATCGGAGTAGTACTTGGAGGCGGCGCAGGGGGGATGCTCTTTTGGGAGAAATACCGTCGCTCTTTATGGCTAAACAGGAAAAAGTCCAGGCCCTCACTCCTGCTTCCATGCTCACCCTGTACTCTGACTGACCTTATTGCAAGCCGTTATGGTCTTTTCGGATTCCGGTCTACCATCTCTACTGCCTGTTCCTCTACAGGCACATCAATCGGTTATGGCTTTGACCTGATTCGATCAGGCAGGCAAAAGCTTGTTGTGACAGGAGGAAGCGAGGCCCTTTCCGAACTTACATTTGCAGGGTTCAATTCCCTGAAGGTTATGGATCCTGAGCACTGCCGCCCCTTTAACAAAAAAAGACGCGGTCTTTCACTTGGAGAGGGCGCGGCAATCCTTATTCTTGAAGATTATGAGCAGGCTGAAGACAGGGGTGCTACAATTTATGCGGAGGTGTTAGGTTATGCCCTTAACTCGGATGCTTTCCACATAACGTCGCCGGACCCGGAGGCAAAGGGGATGAGCCGGGTCATGAGCAGGGCTATCAATAATGCAGGGGTTAATCCTGAGCAGGTGGACTATATCAATGCCCATGGCACGGCATCCATGGTAAACGATAAAATGGAGACACTGGCTATAAAAAGGGTTTTCGGAACCAGGGCGGCCGGCAAGATCGCCATAAGTTCAACAAAATCGATGGTGGGTCATTGTCTCGGAGCATCGGGCGCAATAGAGGCTGTCGCTACGGTTCTTGCTCTTTGCCGTCAGGTTGCGCCGCCAACAATACATCTCGATACTCCGGATCCCGATTGCGATCTGGATTATGTCCCGAATAATGCAAGAAAAAGAAAGATCGAGGTTGCCATGAGCAATTCCTTTGCCTTTGGAGGAAATAATACTTCTCTCATATTCGGAAGCACATTATGATCATATCAGAGACTATCCCGGAACCTGTAATGGAATGTATTTATTGCGGAGGGCAGGCAGAGATCGTGGGCAAGTGAATAAACGCCCATGTGGTCTGCAGGTCCTGCGGCATGACATCCAATGTTGAAGATTACAGGGAGCAGGTCGAGAAATGGAAGGATAAGGTCTGGGAATGGAGTTGTGATATACCACAGTGAGTTATGAGATATCCAAAGATGAATAAGTCGGTCGAAAAACTTAACACTGAACGGTTGAACTCATAACCCGTAACCGATTACAAATAAAGGAGAGAACTGAAAGATGAAAGGACTGATTTTGAGGTGGCTGATATCAACAGCATCAATTATGCTTGCTTCTTACCTTGTTGACGGGATACGGGTAAGCGGTTTTTTCAGCGCCCTTTCGGCAGCAGTGGCGCTCGGTATACTTAATGCCGTTCTCCGTCCTGTCCTGATTATACTTACACTCCCTCTGACTATCCTGACCATGGGTCTTTTTATATTTTTCATAAATGCGCTTATGCTGTTGATGGCCTCGGGTATAATTCCGGGATTTGATGTGCAGGGTTTTTGGCCTGCGGTGTTTGGTTCGTTGATTATCAGTATTATAAACTGGATTTTGAGCATGTTTATCAATGAGCAGGGGAAAGTAGAATATATCGAGCTTAACAGGAAGGGAAAGGACAGATGGGGATAAGAACCCTAAAATTAAAAAGGCCATCTTCATTATAATATATTATTATGAAGATGACCTAAGGGTTCGCGCAAAAATAACTTAACATTTCGGAATCTCATCTTCAGATCATTTTCGGCAGATTTCAAAGAACAAAAACCTTGAAATAGTTCACTATTACTGCGCCTTTTGCTCTTTAAAGCCTACCGAACCTAACCTAAAACCGAGTACCAATTCTGTGAATTTATTCTTGCGCGAACCCTTATAATCAAATGATCAAACCGATATTGATATTATCAGGAAGGAACAGGATCCAGGATACCAAAGGCCGGTATCTTTAAACTATTATCAGTGCATCCCCGAGGTGTTTTAAAAGTCAAACTTTCCCAATGTTTTTTTGATTTCATAAGCTTCTGCAACATACAGTGGTTCAGGTAATGACCCGATTTTTTAACTACAAAGCGACCGATAACAGGACCGCCAACAATTGAAAGATCTCCTATGAAATCAAGGATTTTATGCCTTACAAACTCATCATTGAATCTCAGACCACCCTCATTAATGATCCTGAAATCGTCGATCACAACCGCATTATCGAGCGATCCTCCCCTGGCAAGTCCATTTGCTTTGAGAGTTTGAACATCGCTCAGGAACCCGAAGGTCCGCGCCCGACTGATCTCCCTTACAAAATCCCTGCCTGAAAAATTCAGTTCATATTCCTGGTTTCTCAAGAGAGGGTGCCGGAAATCTATCATGTAAGTGATTTTGATTTCATTTGACGGATAAATAAAGACTGATCTGTCACCTTCGTCCATCTTGAACGGCTTTTTGATGACAATAAAATGTTTAGGCTTATTTTGTTCCCTGATGCCCGCGCTCTTGATGAGAAAAACAAATGGGGCGGCGCTGCCGTCCATGATGGGGACTTCCGGTCCGTCAAGTTCTACCACGGCATTATCTATCCCAAGACCGAAAAAGGTTGCCATCAGGTGCTCGATTGTAGAAACCCTGCATTTTTTATTGCCTATGGTTGTTGCAAGAGTCGTATCTATTACGTTATCAAAATGTGCTTTTATTGTCGGTCGCCCTGCCAGATCCGTTCTAATAAACTTGATCCCCGTATCGATCCGGGCAGGCCTTATATTGAGTCGGATTTTTTTACCGGTATGAAGGCCGATTCCTGTGCAGCCAACTTTTTCCTTTAGTGTTTTTTGTTTATAATCCAATAGTTACTCCTAATAAGATTTATATGCAAATCTAACATAATTTTAATGATACGCAATGATTGTGCCAGATATGAAAAAAGCGCTGAATAGCATTGTTAATCCATCATATCCACCTGATATATCAGAGTAAAATAGATTATTAAACGTTTTGTTCAGAGCATTTTTGTACGACATGAAAAAGATTGGAGTGTGTTAACTAAGACACATATTTGTGTAAAAAAAACAACACACTTTCACCAAAAGAGAGAAAAACTAATGGTATATACATCATTAACGATTATAAATCATAAATCATGCCGACATCTCCCGGATCGTCCTGGTATATCATTCGTAATCGTTCACGAGGGGTGCGAAGGTTTATCAGGGCTCCATCAGCATATGTTAAGGGCAAGCTGCACAGGATGTCTCTAATCACTTGCCCTGATTAGGAACGAGGACAAATTAACTTCCCCAACTATGCATCACAGCTTCAGGCCATCTTTGCCCGATCTAAAAGTACAAAAACCTTGAAATAGCTCACTATTCCTGCAACTTTTGTGCTTTTAGATCGAACAAACCTGACCTAAATCTGTGCGCCTACTTGGGGATGTTATTTCGTCCTTGTCCCTTACGCACATCCGGGGCATTGGTAAACATTTACACTCATTCTTGAAATATCAACCTTTTTATATTATTATTTATCAGAGATCAACTATGAGTGTGAACGCGCAAAAATATTGTGCTTATGCTCGAAAAAAGAAAGCAGGATTTAATCTCAATTTCGGTTTGCAGTGGCAAATCCGGGATACGGCAGGTTTATTCATGTATCATATTATTGAAAGAAAACGAGTGAAAGGTAACCCGGAACCTGTGAATGATTACAGATTACCCGTATTAATCATCCTCTTGAGCTTTCTTTCCTTTTTTGGGTGTTATCCCACGTTAGAAAAGCAGGCCAGGCATCCTGATGAAGCTATGATCCCTGTTCGTTTTTTTTATCCGAACTTACAGGATGATATGGACATTGATTCCCTGGCCCTTGCCGTTAAAAAAAACCTTGAATATTTAAACAGGATTGATCAGGGGCATATATTTGATTATGGGTCCCGGAAAATCTCCTGCAGGCAGGTCCGTGAAAGCCAGGAGGAATTCTTGAAGTTAATAACAGAAAATAGCAGCCGGGACAAATTATATAAAAAGATTAAGGAACATTTCCAATTCTACCGGGCGGCAGGCCGGGCAGGAAATAATAAGGTGCTGTTTACCGGCTATTATGAGCCAATCTTTGAGGCCAGCCTAAAACGGGATGAGACCTATAAATACCCCATATACAGGAAACCTGACGACTTGATCAAAATAGATCTGTCTCGTTTTCATAATAAATATAAAGGTCAGGATATCATTGCAAGAATAGAAGGGAAAAATGTTCTGCCATATTATACGAAACACCAGATAGATATGGAAAAGGCGCTTGATGGCCGGGGGCTTGAAATCGCATGGCTAAGAGATCCCGTCGATGTAACATTCCTTCAAATTCAGGGCTCGGGCAAATTAAAATTCCCTGATGGTGAAACTATAACTGTTGGTTATGAAGCGACAAACGGCAGGCCGTATCGCAGCATAGGACGGTACCTGACAGATAACGGTCTTATGCTAAAGGAACAATTGTCCATGCAGGGTATCCGCAGATATTTTTCCGAATATCCGGAGATTAGAGATAAGGTCTTGAGTTATAATCCCTCTTATGTATTTTTCAGGGTCCTCGAAGGCGCTCCAGTGGGAAATATTAACGTCCCCCTGACACCCGGAAGGTCGGTGGCTCTGGATTCCAGCCTTTTTCCAAAGGGGGCGCTTGCCTTTATTACGTGTGTAAAACCGGTTATAAATGATCAGTACAAGATCACAGGATGGAAGAAATTCTCCCGTTTTGTCATAAACCAGGACACAGGGGGCGCAATAAAAGGTGCGGGAAGGGCAGACATTTTCTGGGGAAACGGTCCTTATGCAGAAACAGCCGCGGGGAACATGAACAATGAAGGTGAACTTTATATACTAATTCGGAATCCGTAAGCCATTACCATTTAACCCTGAACCCGTAAACCTGTGAACGGTTACGTTTTACCATTATGAGAAATTATTTAGAGACTGAGAGAAAAGATTTCCAAAAACGGCGAAAGGAAAGGCGCCTGATTATCTCTCTTGCTGTTGTAATTTCTCTTTTGATCTACATCGGGACTCGTATCTCCGGTTTGGGAACAGGCCTTCCCTTCTCAAGCAGCATCCTCATGTTTGCCCTTATAAACATTAATGTAATCTTGCTCCTTTTTCTCCTTTTTCTTACAGTGCGAAACCTCGTTAAGCTCTTGTTTGAGAGAAAAAAGAACACAATGGGGGCAAAACTGAGGACCAAGCTGGTACTGGCCTTTATGACGCTCTCTTTGCTGCCCACAATCATACTCTTCTTTGTATCCGTGCAGTTTATCTCTATGTCCTTCGAATACTGGTTCAATCTCCAGATAGAGCAATCTTTGAAGAAATCTTTTGAAGTAGGCCGGAACTATTATGATGGTATTACCGGAGAACTCCTTTCTCTTGGCAATAATCTGGGCAGGGTAATTACTTATGAGGGGTATATGCTGGTTCCAAGGGAACATAACCTTGATAAATTTATTAATAAAAAACAGAAAGAATATCTTCTGTCATCTGTCCACGTATTTTCGAGAAAGCTGGTTTTGAGATGCGCTTCACAGGATAACAGGATCGATCTGAGTTCTTTTCATGGGCCTGGTAAAGATATACTGAGAAAAAGCTTTCAGAAAGGGACTGACAGCAGGTTTATACAATCTTTATCACATGGAGATCTTGTATGCGGGATAGTACCCATCTTTTCAAGAACAGAATCAAAGGCAGTGGTAGGCCTGATTGTACTTTCAAAATTTATCCCCGGTCGTCTTGTAAATAAAATCAATGCAATTTCTGTAGGGCTGAATGAATACCGGCAACTTAAGATGCTGAAAAAGCCGCTAAAGATAAGCCATATGATTATGCTCTCCATTGTAACTCTTCTTATTATTTTTACTTCCGTATGGTTCGGGTTCTACCTTTCTCAGGGGATTACCGTGCCGATCAAGGAACTTGCGGAAGGAACAAACAGGATAGCTTCCGGCGACTATGATTTCTTTATTGATCTGGAATCAAAGGATGAAATCGGAGTCCTGGTCAACTCTTTCAATCGAATGACCATGGACCTCAAGACTGGTAAGGCCAAGCTTGAAGATGCCAACAAAGAGCTGATAAAAAACAATTTTGAGATTGAACAAAGACGCCTCTATATGGAGATTGTCCTTGCCAATGTGGCTGCAGGGGTGATATCCGCAGATGTAGACGGAAAAATTTTGACTATCAACAAGTCAGCGGAGAAGATGCTTGACATAAAAGCGGACAAAGTTATCGGACGGAATTACAGAGATATCATTCCCAAGGATTATATCGGGATAATAGATGGGTTTTTAAAAGATGAAGGTGTTTTTAAAAAGGGTTTTTTAGAAAAACAGATAAATGTATCTGTTGGAGACAAGGCCCTGACCCTGCTTGTGTCTCTGAACATTCTTCGGGATGAACAAGAAAATTATCTTGGGCTTGTTGTTGTCCTGGAGGACTTAAGCGAGATCGAAAAAGCCCAGAGAATGGCTGCCTGGAGGGAAGTCGCAAGACGTATTGCCCATGAGGTAAAAAACCCTTTGACGCCGATTCAACTCTCCGCTCAGAGGCTAAAGAGAAAATATGGGGATAAACTGAGTAAAGAGGACCTGAAGGTCTTTAATGAGTGCACGGATATGATCATAAGACAGGTAGGAGAATTAAAGAACCTGGTAAATGAGTTTTCGAATTTCGCACGTATGCCGGCCGCAAATCCTGTGCCTTCTGATCTCCGCAAGATCATTACTGAAGCCCTCAGTTTGTACAAAGAGGCAAATAAAGATGTCGAATTCAGGTTTAATGATTCAGACGAGATCCCCATTTTCAAACTCGACAGAGAGCAGATCAAGAGGGCGATGATTAATCTCCTTGACAATGCCATTGAGGCGGTTAACGGCAAGGGGGCGGTAAGTATCGATCTGGAATATGACCGCATCCGGCAGATAGTAAAGGTTGAAGTCGCGGATAACGGGATGGGCATATCTCCCGAGAACAAAATGAGGTTGTTTGAACCCTACTTTTCCACCAAAAGGCAGGGAACAGGTCTGGGGCTTGCCATTGTGAACACCATCATCACAGATCATAACGGTTTTATCAGGGTACGGGATAATGAGCCCGACGGAACAAGGATAATAATAGAACTCCCTGTGAGAAATTCGGTCTGACAGGTTCAGGGAGTCAGGAGTTTTGGGTTTTGGGCTGAAGGGTTCAATGGTAATAACTCAATATTCAGGGGTAATTGCTTATGGATTCCCGATAATAGTTCACCGGATGTAAAACATTTGACAGAATAAACAGGATGAAAAAAACCATTACGATTCCCGCAACATTTTACAGCCTGGTCAGAAAAAAAGAAAACCGGCGTTTACCGCAACTTGCAGGGGCAGGCCCATGTGCCTGCCCTTCAGGCGAGATTTATCCATGCATATTATTGCTGAAAAAGAAAGGTCGAAAGGCAACCCGGAACGAGCGAAAGTGAACCCGAAACCGGTGAACGGTCATAATATGTTTATATTTCTGTATCATTTTATCTGGACGATCGTATTCATTCTTTGCGCCCCTTTCGTTTCTTTGTTAAAAAGTGCACGATTCAGGGAAAGACTTGCATTGAAGCTTCCTGATATATCTCCTGGTTCCGGCAATATCTGGGTACATGCGCTCTCGGTTGGAGAGGTGATTTCCGCCCTTCCTCTGATAGATGCCTTAAAACTCGAATATCCGGGAACGGATATTGTTTTTACGGTGAGCACAAAAAAGGGGATGTCTGTTGCAGGGAAGGAATTAAAGGGGAAGGTCAGGGCTATTATTACCATGCCCGTTGATTTCCGGTGGTCTGTCCGCAGGGTTTTCCGGTTTATCAGGCCTTCTGTCTTTATCCTTGTTGAAACGGATATCTGGCCGGGTTTGATTGATTACCTGGCAGGCAAAGGAGTAAAAAGCATCCTTGTGAACGGCCGGGTATCTCCAGGGACATTTAAGTCATATAACATGGCCCCGTTTTTGACACGGATAATTTTTGATAAAATAGATTTATGTCTAATGCAGTCTGATCTTGACAGGGAAAGGTTGCTCCATATCGGTATAGATCCCGAAAAGGTAAAGACTGCTGGAAATATCAAATTTGATCGAGTCCAGGCCCCGATGTCTCAGGAAGAACGTTTAAAATGGCATAATCTTCTTGGTCTTTCAGACAAAAATCAGGTATGGGTTGCAGGAAGCACTCACCCCGGCGAAGAAGAGGTTATGCTCAGGGTGTTTAAAAAACTCAGAACCGATTATCCCTTGCTAAGGCTTATCATTGCTCCAAGGAGAATAGAGCAGTCGGAACAGATAGTTAGTCTGGCTCGAAACATGGGAGTAAAGGCTGCGCTAAGGAGCGGGTTTTCAGATAAAAAAAGAGGATCTGAAGTCATTATTCTTGATACATTAGGAGAACTGGGACGTATTTACGGATTATCTCGGGTGAGCTTTGCAGGAGGGAGCCTGGCGCCCTTTGGAGGCCATAACCTTCTTGAGCCTGCCGGTTTTGGATGCCCTGTCCTTTTTGGCCCTCACACCTTTAATTTTGTCTCGATGTCTGATGCCCTTCTTGACGCGGGGGGGGGCTGGCGGGTAAGAGACGAAAGAGAGCTTTATTATGCAGTAAAAACACTTATTGGCAACCCTGAAAAGCGGACAGAGATGGGAATTCATGCAAAAGGCTTTGTGGAAAAAAACAGGGGTGCCTTAAGACGGGTTATGAGTTGTATACGAACTTCTTTGGGTGATTCAGGAAAGGCTGATTAAAGGTGCACAGGGAACGGCCAACTACTCATAATAATGAACAGACGGTATTTTTATATTCGCTTATGGCTTTTTTTTCTTTTTTATATGGAATAGCTATAAGGTTCAGGCTCCTGGCATACAGGGAAGGACTTTTTAAGGAGAGATCTCTTCCCGGTTTTGTGGTAAGTATCGGCAATATAACCTGTGGCGGGACCGGCAAAACACCTGCAACGCTTATGCTTGCAAAATGGGCGTCGGATGAGGGATACCGGGTCGCTATTCTTTCAAGGGGGCATGGGGGAAAGTACAGGTCAAAAGTACATGAAGTATCGGATGGAAAAAATATAAAATCTGATTCCCTGCTGTCAGGCGATGAACCTCTTCTCCTTGCAAGGGAGCTTAAGGGAATTCCTGTCATTTTATCGAAGAAACGATATCTTGCCGGGATGTATGCCCATAGAAAGCATGGAACCAATTTTTTTATCCTTGATGATGGTTTTCAGCACCTTGAGCTCAAAAGAGACCTCGACCTGGTCTTAATTGATGCAGGGAGTCCATTTGGCAACTGCCGTGTCCTTCCCGCAGGACCGCTGAGAGAACCGGTTGATCAGCTTCAAAGGGCGGATGCTTTTGTTATAACGAGGGCAGGTGATGGAGATGCAGCCAAAAGAACAAGTAAAATACTGGAAGAAAGATTTCCTTCAATCCCCACATTTTCGGCAGATCATCGGCCTGTGAAGCTCATCTTTCCTCACCAAAACGAGGACCAATCCCCGTTTTTTTTAAAGGATAAACGAATCCTTGCATTTGCAGGTATCGCTTATCCTGAGGCCTTCAGAGAGACCTTGAGCAAACTGGGCGCAGATCCTGTCTATTTTAAGAGCTTCAGGGATCATTACCGTTTCAAAAGGGAAGAGATCGAGGATTTGATACTGAAAGCTGAGAAAGCAGGGGCCGATTATATCCTCACAACGGAAAAGGACTGGATGAGGATTGCACCTTTTGCGATTGTTTGCCCGAAGATGGCCTATCTCTGTATTGAATTTCGATTCCTGGCCGGCGATAAAGGCCTTTTCAGGATGATCAAGGATGGAATGATAAAGAAAAGGTAACTGTTCACGGGTTCAAAGGTTGCAGGCAGAAGGTTGAAGGTTGATATGATATATATTGATATTATGAGAGCGCAGGCGCGAACCTTGTGTTCGCCCTTTGATTATTTACCCCTTTAATTATTCGCACGTTTTAAGGGTGAATACAAGATTCGCCCCTACGAGATATTGCCGGATACATTGGGCAGAATTTCCAGTTTCTGATTTCTATTTTCAACGTTCCGTGAACGGTTACAGAAAAGAGAGCATATAATAATGCCAAGCGTCTCGGTATGCCGTGGTAAAAGCTTTGATAAATCGATGGCAGGGCGTATCCTTGTTCGTGCCACGAACTGGGTGGGCGACGTGGTAATGACACTTCCCGCCCTTGAGGCAATCAGGGAAAATTTTCCTGAAAGCTTAATAACTATCCTTGCCAAACCGTGGGTTGCGCCCCTTTTTGAAAATCATCCCTCTGTGGACAGGACAATCAGGTTCAGGAAGGGGGGCGGGGCCATAACAGGTATAGGAGAGATGATCCGGGTCATAAGGCTGATACGGAATGAACGGTTTGACCTCTCAATTCTCTTTCAGAATGCGTTTGAAGCGGCTCTTCTCGCATATCTTGGTGGAATCAGATACAGGATCGGTTATAATACGGATGCAAGGGGTTTTTTGTTAACCCACAGGGTTATAAGAGATGCTGAAGCATTGAAAGTCCACCAGACAGAGTACTATTTATCCATATTAAGGGCCATGGGCTGGCATGCTGAAAGCCGTGATCCTTTACTCTATGTTGCCGAAAAATATATAAAGAAAGCAAGGGGTTTTATCGCCTCAAACGGGATAAATAAAGGTGATTTTATCCTGGGGCTCAGTCCGGGAGCGATATTCGGTGGAGCCAAGAGATGGCCCGCTGATCGATTTGCAACGATTGGCGACCGGGCCGCAGAAAGATGGGGCGCAAAGGTCATGATATTTGGAAGCGGCAAGGAAACGGATATTTCAAACAGATTGTCAACTGCTATGAACCATACTTCGATCAATTTTTGCGGCAGGACATCTCTCCCTGAAGCAATGGGGCTTATCAGGGAGTGCGATCTTTTTGTTACAAATGACTCCGGCCTCATGCATGTTGCAGCGGCCTTAAGTGTGCCCACAGTCGCAATTTTCGGCTCTACAGACCCTGTGGCTACCGGCCCCCGTGGGACAATGACCACAATTGTCAAGCATAACATTGAATGTGCTCCCTGCCTGAAACCGGAATGTCCCTCTGACTTTCGATGTATGCTGTCGATCAAACCGGAAGAGGTATGGCACGAGATGGAGGTATTGCGTGAAAAGACCTGCCGTATTCATAGATAGGGACGGCACGATTAACGAGCAGATGGGATATATAAACCATCTTAGCAGGTTTGTCCTCCTTCCCGGTGCCGAAGAGGCAATAAAGCTCTTAAACAGGCATCAATACCTGGCAATTATTGTATCAAACCAGTCAGGTGTCGCAAGAGGATATTTCCCCATTGAGCTGGTAGACAAGGTGCATGAACTTATGAAGGCATTGCTTGAGAAAAAAGATGCCATAATTGATGCGATATATTTCTGCCCGCATCATAAAGCAGGTGTTGTACCGGAATACACTACAAGATGCATCTGCAGAAAACCCGGTACAGGACTTATTGATAAGGCCTGCCTGGAATTTGATATTGACATGGAAAATTCCTATGTGATTGGCGATCGAATAACCGATATCGAACTTGCACACAGAGCGAAGATAAAAGGAATCCTGGTTTCCACAGGTTACGGCCGGGGCGATATAGACTATATCCTTCCCCATTCCAATTATAGACCTGTGCATATAGCAGAGGACCTCCTCCATGCTGTTCGCTGGATTATGTCGGAGGGGAGGCCCTGAGGGTCCCTGATTCTCAGATGCAGAACCCTGACCGTATTCTTATCATAAAATTGAGCGCCATAGGAGATCTGGTTCACGCTCTTCCTTTTCTTGAGGTTTTAAAGAAAAGATTTCCCCATACCCGCATCGACTGGCTCGTGGAAGAAGATGCGTATCAGGTCATTAAAGGTCATCCAGCTATAAATCATATAATCGTATCCAAAAGGAAAGCATGGCAAAAAAGATTGGTAAATGGCAAGGAATTTCTGCCTGCAACGTGGGAGATTATCCACTTTATAAAGGATGTGAGGAGATATAAATATGACTTTGTAATCGACCTGCAGGGTCTTTTAAAAAGCGGGATTCTGGTATGTCTGTCAAAAGGTAAGCGAAAGATCGGAATGACCGGTTCGAGGGAGGGAGCAGGTTTTTTTTTGAATGCGCCTCCATTCCCTGTTGACTATGATCAACACGCACTAAAAAGGTATCTCTCTGTTGCCCGATATCTTGGATGTGATATTTCTTCCTGGAAGGGAGATATCCCTGTCTTTGAATCTGATAAAAGGGCTGTCAGGAAACTTTTAGATAAGCACAAGTTATTTAAGAGGCCGATAATCGCTATAAATCCCATGGCAAGATGGGAGACGAAACTCTGGGAACCGGACAGGTTTGCAGCCCTTGCGGACAGGATCAGGGATGATCTTTCCTGTGATATCATCTTCACCGGAAGCGGAAATGATAAAATGGTCATAAAAGAGATTTCAGGAATGATGAAAGAGATGCCTGTAAACCTTGCGGGAAAGACCAGCCTGAAAGAACTTGCCTGTTTATATTCAATCTCAACGGCGCTCGTTACAACGGATACAGGTCCAATGCATATAGCCGCGGCCATGGGATGCCCGGTAATTGCCCTTTTTGGTCCGACAGACCCGTTACGAACAGGGCCATACGGCCGGTCGCACAAGGTTGTAAGGGCAGACCTTGAATGCGGCCCATGTTTTAAAAAAAGTTGCAGCCATAAGAACTGCATGAGAGAGATTACGGTTGATATGGCATTTGAAGCAGTTAAGGAGACCATCAATGAAATTTTAAATGTGAAATTATTGTAACTGTTAAAAATAAGAGCAGGTTTAATCTTTTGGACAGGCAGGCGTCAGATAAAATAAGGGACATTGCAAAAGGAGGTTGAAATGACAGATAAAAAGAAATTGACGGAGGAGGATGGGAAATTTCTCCTGAAGGTGGCTCGTGACACAATTGACCGAAAACTTGCCGGCCTGGAAGAAACCGGAAAACCAGACGTCAAACTTTCTGCCGTTTTTCATGAAAAGCGTGGCACTTTTGTTACCCTCACCATGCATGGCAATCTCAGGGGATGTATCGGACATATAATCCCTCAAGAATCATTGATTGACGGTATCAGGGAAAATGCCATAAATTCCGCATTTAAAGATCCTCGCTTCCTTCCCCTAACGAGGGACGAATGGGAAAACGTCAAAATAGAGGTGAGCATATTGACCGAGCCAAGACCTCTTACCTATTCAGACGTGGATGAGCTTTTAAAAAAACTGAGACCCGGAATTGACGGTCTTATTATCAAGAAGGGTTTTCACCAGGCGACTTTTCTGCCACAGGTCTGGGATCAATTACCGGAAAAAGAGGAGTTTTTGGGCCATCTCTGCCTGAAGGCGGGCCTTGACGGGGATGCATGGAGGAAAGGGGAACTTGAAATCTCTACCTATCAGGTTCAGGCCTTTGAGGAATAATCCTCCTTTCCCGGCAATACTGCCATGTTTATGTAATTGTTCACAGGTTCAGTGTTCAGGGTTTTATTCTTATTCCTGGTCTGCGAACAGTGAGAGGCTTGGAAGGAGATTTTCCTTGCCTGCTCGACCAAAGCAAATTCAACCGACCCGATATGTCCTTGGCAATTTTTAGTTCATTATGCACAATGGTTCAGGGTTCAAGCTTCAAAGTTGATAATAGCCGGCTCTTCATGGGATGCCGGCAAACTTTTACAGCCTGAACGGAAAAAGAGAGGAGTCAAAAGTCAGGATCAGGGCAATGGATTATGAGGTTAAACTAAAAATATTTGAAGGACCAATGGACCTGTTACTTCACCTTATCCATAAAAACGAAGTGGATATATTTGATATCCCTATTGCTGCAATAACAGATCAATACCTGGGATATATTAATATGATGGAAGCGTTAAATATCAACATGGCAGGTGATTTCCTTTTAATGGCTTCCACTTTGGTTCACATCAAATCAAAAATGCTGCTCCCAGGGTTAAATGAAGGAGAGGAAGAGGAGGATCCGAGGATTGAGATAACGCGGCCGCTGCTTGAATATATGCGTTTTAAAGAGGTTGCTAAAGACCTGCTTGAAAGGGAAATCCTGGATAGAGATGTCTTTACAAGACGGGTACAACCGGATTTTTTAACAGGGCTCAAAGATGAAGATCCGGAAATAGATGTGAGCCTTGTCCAGCTCCTGGATGCATTCAAGCAGATAGTTGAAAAGAGGATGCCCGACGTTCAGCTTACTCTTAACCTGGATAAATGGTCTGTTAAGGATAAAACTGAATTTATTATTGCATCTCTGAAACGGAAAGGGGCAATATTTTTTTACGATCTTTTTGATGACAATCAAAGTGTTTCGGAATTTGTCGTAACATTCCTGGCCCTGTTGGAGCTGGTTCACATTGGTCTCATAAAGGTGTTCCAACCCTCTCATGATAATGACATCCGATTGATCCCGTTATTTGATGGTAACGGGGAAAGAGACAATGAATACTCCTTATAAAATGATCATAGAGGCCCTTTTGTTCGCTTCTGACAGGCCCTTAACCGTTCGGGAAATTCATGCTGTGATTCCTGATATGGATAGAAATGATATAATGCGGGCGCTTAAGGAACTTCAGGGCGAATATGATGCCATGAAGAGGAGTCTGGCGCTCAAAGAGGTTGCAGGAGGTTATCAGTTGAGGACAAAGTCAGAGTACTCACCTTATATCCAGCGTATGTTCAAATCGTCATCCAACAAATTATCACAGGCAGCATTAGAAACACTGTCAATAATAGCCTATAAGCAGCCTGTTCTCAGGCAGGAAATCGAACGGTTGAGAGGAGTAGATGTCGGGGGAATTGTAAGGACGCTTCTTGAAAAAAAATTAGTCAGGATAATGGGGCGGAAAAACCTTCCCGGTAAGCCCCTCATCTATGGGACGACAAAGAGGTTTCTTGAAGTTTTTGATCTAAACGATATTGATGCATTGCCAAAACTGAAAGAGATCAGGGAATTTGGGGTCGGAGAAGAAAAAACAGAACCGGTATCAGAGGAAAGAATCGTTGAGGAACCTCCCGACAAGAGAGATGCAACAGGCGAAGAAAAAAAGGAATGGGATGCAAAAAGCCCTGAGAATTAACCGGATATTGTCTCTTGCCGGCTTGACTTCAAGACGCAAAGCAGATGAATGGATAAAAAAGGGCAGAATTACCGTTAACGGGCTGCTTGTAACCAAATTGGGCACCCGCGCGATTTGGGGCAAGGACCGTATTCAGTTGGATGGCAAGGATATACCGAAGACCCGGCAAGGCTTATATCTGTTGCTCAATAAACCTTTTGGTTATATCTGTTCTTTAATGGACCCTGAAGGAAGATCGCTTGTGACAGATCTTTTAAAGGATATCCCTGAGAGGGTTTATCCCGTAGGACGTCTTGATTTTGATACCCTTGGACTGCTGTTCTTAACAAATGATGGTGACCTGACCTACCGTCTGACCCATCCCAGCTACGAGGTGCCTCGTACATACAAGGTAACCGTGGATGGGAAAATAACCGATAAGGCCCTTAAGGATTTGAGGGCAGGTGTCCAGCTTGAAGATGGGCCTTCCGGTCGATCAAAAGCCACTATAATTAGTAAAAATAACATGAAAAGCATAATAAGACTCACAATTACCCAGGGGAGGCAAAGGCAGGTGCGGCGAATGCTGCAGGCTGTAAATTACAAGGTTGTTCATCTAATAAGGACCGGTTTCGGTCCCCTTTCGCTTGGTGATTTAAAGGTAGGTGAGTACCGTTATCTCGAAACTGTAGAGGTCGAACCTTTGAAAAAGATAGTGGGGTTAATACCCAAGTAATCGTTCAAGGGTTCAAGGTTGGATTTTTGTCAACGGACTGCATTTATAATATATAACCTAAATCCTGCAAGCGACGAGTTTGCCGAAGACCTGCCTGCTGCAGGCAGGTGCAAGGCGGCAAGGGCGCAGACGTACTACGTACGATACTTCAAGTC
>JAGGXA010000166.1 GCA_021163285.1 Deltaproteobacteria bacterium
AAATTTATAATCCAAACAAACCTCGGAAATTGCTGGATCAGGTGCGTGATGTCATGCGGCTAAAACATTATGCGTATCGTACTGAAATTACATATTCAGGATGGATCAAGCGTTTTATCTTTTTTCATGACAAAAAACATCCTAAAGACATGGGAGAACCTGAAGTTGAAGCCTTTTTAACCTGGCTGGCTGTTGATCAAAAGGTTGCAAAATCTACACAGAATCAGGCATTCAACGCTTTGATTTTTCTTTATCGGGATGTTCTTAAATGCCCGCTGGAAGGACGGATTAATGCTGCGCGATCACGAAAAAAGGAGCACTTACCGGTTGTTATGAGCAAAGAAGAGACCCATCGGGTGCTAAACGGAATGAGCGGTTCCACTCAGCTTATGGCCAAGCTCCTTTATGGAAGCGGGTTTCGACTGATGGAGTGTATAAGACTGAGAGTTAAAGATATTGATTTTGAAATAAATGAGATTAGAGTACGAAGCGGTAAAGGTGATAAAGACAGACTGGTGCCGCTTCCCGAAAGTATTAAAACAGCATTAAGTATACACCTTGAACGGGTTAAACTTATTCATGAAAAAGATCTGGCTGATGGTCACGGTGAAGTTTACCTGCCTCAAGCCCTGAGTAGAAAATACCCTAATGCCGCCAAAGAGTGGAGGTGGCAGTATGTATTTCCTTCAACCAAAATCTCACGTGACCCTCGAACAGGTTTGACACGCCGGCATCACATGGATCCATCCTCTTTGGACAGGGCGATTAAGCGTGCAGTAAAGCTTGCCGGAATTACCAAGCGCGTAACATCTCACACTTTCCGCCATTCTTTTGCAACTCACCTTTTGCAGACAGGAACTGATATTCGTACTATCCAGAGCCTTTTAGGTCATAACGATGTTTCCACTACTATGATTTACACACATGTGCTGCGCCAGGGAGCACAGGGAGTCAAAAGCCCGCTGGATCAATTATGATTACGGATTGCAATATATTCCATGTCATGGCCTTGTAATGTTCTGCTTCAGACGGAATTGGAGTTTTCCGCGGGATGTGTCAGATATAACATGGAGAGGAGGAAAACGCCATGTCTGACAAAAAGAGAAGGAATTTTACACCAGATGAGAAAGTCGCAATTTTGAGAAAGAGCCTGGTTGAGAATGTTGCAGTCTCAGACTTGTGCGATCAATACGGTCTTCACCCCACAATGCTCTGCCGATGGCAGAAGGAGTTTTTTGAAAACGAAACCCGGGTCTTTGAGAAAAAGAAGAACAGCCGTACAGTGAGATTGGAAAAGAAAATCGTTCAGTTGGAAAACAAGCTGAGGAACAGAAACGAGGTTCTGTCTGATTTAATGGAAGAGCATGTGAATCTAAAAAAAACGCTTGGGGAAGTCTGAAGGCCACGCGGGCAGCGCACGAGATCAGGAATAATGAATAGCTTATTTTTAAATTGGAAAATTCCATTTTACACTGAACCAGTACAACCCGGCAATAAATTGACGGGCTATTGTCTGTTATCCCGATTGGGCTTATACCGTCCCGTATAGACGTAGATAAAATAAATGGGTAACTGTTCACGGTGCATTTCTTTGCATGTCATTGCGAGCGAAGCGAAGCAATCGCATAGTTCTTCATACGGCAATTCCCGACAAAAGTACTATTTGCTCTCGTTCCCACGCTCTGCGTGGAAATGCATATCAAACAGGCATTAACAGTCTCTGTCCCTGTAACCGGCGTATAACCTGTGAACGGTTATAATAAATGTAACCGTTCAGGGTTAAAGAGAAAGAAAGCATTGAAGACCTTGTTACAAATGCAGTCCAGGGATAAAAATGAAACCTTAGAACACTGAACCTTCTACCTTTAAACCCGTGAACGGTTACCATTATTTTTTGCCGGCTGGAAGAAATTTTTTTACCTTTGCAGTCTTATTTAATTCCTCAAGGTAAGCAGTTATCTCTTTTCGCAGCTTTTCCTGTTTTAGCCTTTGCTCGATTCTATCTTTAATACTCTCAAATTTAATAGTGGTTTCAGGTTTTTTTTCAACGACTTTAATCAGGTGATACCCAAACCTGGTTTTGACTATATCACTTATTTCACCTGGTTTTGTTGTAAAGGCAGCATCTTCAAACGGCTTTGCCATTTGGCCTCGTTTAAAGAAACCGAGGTCTCCACCCCTTTTACTGCTGGGACACTCTGAAGATTCTTTTGCAAGGGCCCCAAAATCTTCACCTTTTTGCAGCCTTTTCTGAATTTTTTTTATTTTTTCAAGGGCATCTTTTTTCTTTGATTCATCTGCCTTGGGAGAGACCTTGATTAGAATATGGCTTGCCTTGACCTTTTCAGGCTGTTTAAAATATTCAGGATGACTATCATAGTAGTCCCTGACCTCTTTTTCCGAAATCTTGATTTTTTCATCAAATTTCTTGTCTATAAATTTATTAATGGCCAACTCATGTTGAATCTGGGATTTAATATCAGACTCTGTAGATAAGCCCATCCTGCTGCTCATAGCCTTTTTGAACTCTTCTTCGTCTGAATACCTTTTTTTCAGATCGCTAAGTCGTTGATTGACACTTGCATCATCAATCAGGATCCCCCTCTTTTGACTCTCCTGGTAGAGTAACTCAGTGTTAATCAGGTTTTTCAGGACTCCATCCTTGAGTTTTGAAAGTTGCTTATCTTTTAGAACCGCGCCCCTTTTTGTAAGCCTTTTTTTAGCGAGATTTATCTCCCTGTCAAAATCCTTTTTCAGGATCGGCGCCCCATTTACAGTAGCAACTTTATCCTCAGGATCCTTTTTTTCATCCGCAAATGAAGCCACCGATATGGATAATAATAAAACGAGGGCCGTCAAAAGAAAAAAAGCCGATATCTTAAGTCTGCTGTACATAAAGTGTTCTCCTTTTTTGGTAAGCGTTTACAGGTTCAGGGCAAAGAAGGCATTGAAAACCCGAAGTCCTTATTACAAATGCTTATTTTCCCAGGTAATTGCCAATTTGTATCCAAATTTCGGATTAGAGCTGCCAAAGTTGATCCTCTTCTCGTAAATACACATTCTAAATGCAGTTCAGGGATAAGAAGAGAACCTCTGAACCTTTGAATCCGTAAACGTTTACTCTGTTCTGGCCATTCTTTCTTTCATTAAAGAAATGGTGTTTTTGTAATCATTACTGTAAAAAATGGCGGAACCGGCCACAAATACGTCGGCACCGGCCGAAGATACCATGCCGATATTCTCAGGACTGATACCGCCGTCAACTTCAATCTCGGTGTTAAGATCCCTTTTATCGATCATTTCCCTGAGTTGTTCTATCTTTGGCAAAACCTGGGGAATAAATTTCTGTCCCCCAAAACCGGGATTGACCGTCATAAGCAAAACCATCCCAAGTCCATCCAGGACATACTCGAGAATATCCAAAGGGGTGGCGGGGTTGAGAGAGATGCACGGACTTGCACCTCTGGCCCTTATATGCTGAATTGTTCTGTGAAGGTGGTTTAAAGTTTCTGCGTGCACACTTATGATATCTGCTCCTGCATCGGCAAATTCGTCAATGAACTCATCAGGATTTGATATCATCAGATGTACGTCGAGAGGCACTTTTGAAACACGCTTTGCAGCTTTCACGATCATTGGCCCGATAGTAATATTGGGCACAAAATGGCCATCCATAACGTCAATGTGAATGTAATCAGCTCCGGCTTTTTCTGCATCCTGAATTTCTTCTCCAAGCCGTGTGAAATCGGCCGAAAGAATAGAAGGCGCTATTTTACCCATCTGAACTCCCTTTTCCGAACAGTCTCATAGTTTCCTGAATAAAGCCCCAAAAAAACCGTCAATCCCGTGGATATGGGGCAGGCTCTTAAAAAAACCGCTATCATCAATCAGGTCATGTCCCCAGTCAGGGACGTGATCCCCTAAATTTTCAAGTACCATTTCCTTGTTCGTTTCTAAATAATATTTGACTACATCTTCATTTTCATCCTTTGAAATGGTGCAGGTCATATAAAGCAGATAACCACCTTTCTTAAGAAGAGGTGTTCCCTGATTCAAAATTTTCTTTTGCAGTCCGGAAAGCCGTTTGATATCATTTCCATCCCTGCACCACTTCCCGTCAGGGTGTCTGGAAATCGTGCCAAGGGCCGAACATGGCCCGTCAACCAGAATTTTATCAAAGGGTTGCCGGAACAAGGAGGAAAGATGACTGCATGCATCTGCGACGACCGGTTGAATATTGCATATGCCAAGCCGCCTGGAATTTTCATTCAGCTTTATCAGTCTGGGATGGTTTATGTCAAGGGCAAAAACAGTTCCTCTCCCCCTCATTAACTGCGCCAGATGTGTGGATTTGCCTCCCAGCCCGGAACAGATATCCAGGATTTTCTCACCCGGCGCGGGTGAAATAAAATAGGAGCATATCTGTGCCGGTTCACTCTGAACCTGGAAAAGGCCCTCCTGACAGGTTTTCAGCCGGTTAACAGGGCCTTTCAGACTATTGATAATAATGCCCTCAGGTGAAAAAGTCGTTGGTTCGGAGCCCACACCTTCCTCTTTAAGGCGCTTGAGAAGAGAATCCCGGTCAATTTTCATGCTGTTGAGCCTTATAACAAGCTCAGGGATTTTGTTCCCGGCCGAAAGGAGGCTTTGAGTTGAGTCGCCGCCTATTTCTCTTATCCATTTTTTTATTAGCCAGGGGGGATAGGAATAATATATGGAGAGGTAACTCACTTTATCCTTTTTCGGGTCGGGAAAAACAGGCTGATCTTTTCGGCGACAGATATTTCTCAATATTCCATTTACAAAACCCGCCACGTGGTCGGGGAATTTCTTCTTTGCCTGTTTCACAGCTTCATTTACTGCCGCAGATTCAGGGAGACGATCTAAAAAGAATATCTGATAAATAGCAATCCGAAGGATATTGATGATTTGCGGGTTGATCTTTTTAAATGGAAGGCTTGACGCCTTTTCAATACTCCGGTCAATGCGGAGCCGCCATCTCAAAACTCCCTGTACCAGGTTTGTTGCAAAGGCCCGGTCTCTTTCGTCAATATGAGGATTTTGCTCAAAGGCTTTTTTAAGGCGCCGCTCTGTAAAACCGGGACTACGATTTCCGGCGCTTAATACCTTGAGAGCCAGGTCTCTCGGTGTCAATGCTTTCATAATTCAGAAATATCTTAATCGCTTTTTCCACCAGTTCTGTGTCTACATCCGTATCGTAACATGGGCCAAAGGGCCTTTTATTCAGGATGCCGAATACGGGAATGGGATAGGTGTCCTGTATTCCGCTTGTAAGATCGCGTTCACAAGCTACACCAATGATAGTTTCAGGCCTGTTATCAACTACGATCTTCCTGGCCAGTGTGCCACCGGTTGCCACTGCAATGGGTGTATGATATTTTTTTGATAAGGCTGCCAGGTCTTTGATCTTACACTTGCCACACGCCTTGCAGTTTTTGATGTTACCGATAATCCTTATCTTGCATTTATGGTATTGCAGGCAATGTGGAATAAGGAGCAGAAGTCTTTCCGGTCTGACCTTTTTGGCTTCTGCAAGCACAAGCTGGTTATTGATGGCGATAAAGGACCTTCGAATCTCATCCTTTTTAATTCCCAGTACCCTGCCGATAAGAACAAGAAACGGGAATAGATAACGAATTGCAATGCCCCTGATACTGCGATTGATAAAGAGGTTTTTCCCCCTGACTATGGTAAGAATCAGCGTTATTGCGCCACCAAGTACGAAAAGGACAAAACAACCTATGGTAATGGCTGATATCAAGGGGAGTTTCGGGTTGATATTGGAAAGCCCTACATATGGAACCCACCAGAGAAAAAAAGATACCACTGCAAGAAGCAGGCAGGCAATGAGTAAAAGGAAGATAAACGTCCTTTTACCGGACTGCCGGAGTGTCTCAGGCCCGACTGATTTCTCCTTTCCGGTAAATGCCTGCTTGTTCAATTGTTGGGGCATTGTTTTCAACTTTCGAAGAGGGCACCGTTATCAATGGGAAATCCTCTTAAAAAATCAGAAGCAGGCAATCTCTTTCTGCCTTCTGCCTGCAGTTCCCTTATCTCGATAATCCCTTTCCCGGCTTCTACAAGAAGTTTTTCCTTATTATATCCGTGAACTCTGCCCGGTTTGACATTATTACAATTTTCTATCAGAACACTGGATGAGAAGAGCTTTATTACCTTTCCGTTCAGGGTGGTAAAAGCGCCGGGCCATGGGTCGAGCGCCCTTATAATGGCGGATATTTTTTTAGCTGGCTGGTCCCATTTAATCAAGGATATGCTCTTATCAATTTTCCGTGCGTAAGTTGCAAGAGAATTGTTCTGGGGTTTTTCATTTAACCTGTTTTCAGCATGCCCCCTGAGGGTCTTAATCAGGAAATCCCCGGAGATGATTGAAAGCCTGTCATGGAGAGCGCCAAATGTTTCATCCCTGTTGATCGGCGCTTCTTCCTGGGAAATGACAGGGCCGGTGTCAAGACCTTCCTCTATACGCATTGCAGTCAGTCCGGTAATTGCTTCATTATTCATTATGGCCCTCTGAATAGGCGCGGCCCCGCGGTATTTAGGCAAAAGGGAGGCATGAATGTTTAAGCAGCCCCAGGATGGAATTTCAAGAAGCCTTTTTTTTAAAATCTGTCCAAATGCCACAACAACAAACAGGTCCGGGGATTCCCTAAGTATTTTATCGCAAAAATCTTTGTCGGATACCCTGTCAGGTTGAAATACCTTGATTCCGTGTTTAATGGCCGTAAGTTTTACAGGGGATGAAACCACCTTTTTGCCCCTTCCTCTGGGTCTGTCAGGCTGGGTAATAACCGCAAGCACCTTGTGGCCATGCTCAACCAGGGCCTCGAGAGAAGGCACACTAAAATCAGGAGTCCCCATGAAAATGATCCTGGGCCGGGATGGGAGATTTTTCTGCGGCAATTCTTTCATAGCTTAAGTCCGGAAACCTTTTTTTTTAGTTTTTTCTTCAGCTTCTTTTTATAAAGCGCTCTTTTCAAACCGCTTATGCGGTCAATGTAGAGAATACCGTTTAAATGATCAATCTCATGCTGAAGGCATATGGCAAGCAAGCCTTCCGCTTCTATATCTACCGGCTTGCCATGACGATCCGCCCCTTTAACCTTGACCTGGGCATTCCGGGTTACCTCAGCGGAAAAGTCTATCACACTAAGACATCCCTCTTCAAACGTCTCTTTCCCTTCACCTGATATAATCTCGGGATTGATAAGCACTTGCGGGTCTCTTCCCTCTTTGCGGGGGTAGAGATCAAAGACAATCAAGCGTTTAAGTTCACCCACCTGATTTGCAGCGAGACCAATGCCGGGCGCCACATACATGGTATATATCATATTATCAATCAGGTTTTGTAAATCATCGTCAATATCTCGAACAGGTTCGGCATGCGCCCTTAAAACGTTATCGGGATAAGTATAAATCTTCAATTCATTATTCTTGTCGGAATTGTTATTATCCATGGATTGTTATATACTTTTTTGCTATTATTAATGTCGAAGTAAAGTTGGCTCCAAATTACGGATTAAATCTGCCAAAGATGATCCACTTCCCGTAAATAGCGCCTGAACGAAAACATTTGTAACCGTTCACGGAACGTTGAAATTAGAAATTCGGGCATCCTTCAAACCTGATTTACGCTTTATAGATGTTGTTTTTCGTATAGGAAGTTGTCCGAGAATACCCTTTCCCTAAACTCTGCGTTACGCTCAAAAAATTATCCTCGGAGGTAAGCGGGCTTGCGAGACTCCGATATCAACTACATCCCTGCGGTAATTTTTTGAGCAAGCCTTGATTTTAGAAAAAATTGCTATTCCCGGAAAGCCTCCTGGTTCCCATTCACCAGCGTGGAAACCCGTATAATATGCCTTCCCACGCTGGAGCGTGGGAACGAGAAACGTTTATACCCTGAATATTGAGCTATTAACCTTCAACCTTCGAACGGTTACATATTATCTTACACTCTGTTCAGGATTAAATCAAGGGAGATAGAACATTTTCAGGCTTGACTTTTGCATACCATATACATATATCACAGGATATTATGAAAAAAACAGTAGAATTCTTGTTTGAATGCGGGATGTTAAAAAAGACCCCCCGCACAGGGTTCCAGTTCCTGGGTTCCGGCGGAGAATCGGTGGCCGATCATTCCTTTCGTACTGCAATAATCGGATATGTCCTTGCTTCGAAAGAATCTGGAGCAGACCGAAACAGGGTGATGTTGACCTGCCTTTTACATGATCTTCCGGAGGCCCGGACTGCCGACCATAATTATGTTAATAAAAAATATGTAAAGGTGGATGAAGAAAAAGCCGCTCAGGATCAGGTACGCTGCATGTTTTTGAAAGATGAAATCATGTCTCTTTTCCGTGAGTATAATGCGTGTGAAACGCTTGAGGCCCGCATATCAAAAGATGCGGATCAGCTTGACCTGATAATGGAATTAAAGGAACAGCTTGATTCCGGTAATCCCAATGCAAAAGAGTGGCTTTCATTTGCAGTACAAAGACTTATTACTCAGAATGCCAAAGAAATGGCAAAAGAAATACTGTCCACCAATAGCGCCAATTGGTGGTTTGATAATAATACTGACTGGTGGGTTAATGGAACAAAAACCCCTCGAAAAAAAGAATAGGCCGTGGAGACTGCCGAGCGGCAAGGTTATAATGAGGGCAAGTATTATCATTTCCCTTATTTTTCATGCAGGTATGCTTCTCGCCGTACAAAAAGCCTTCCCCATAAACTGGTTTAGCCTTCCTTTGCGGACATACAAGGTGGAGCTGCTGCGCATGCCGGTGGACAGTCTTGAAGATGATGAAAAATCAGGGGCGGATCTTGCCCGGTCCAGAACCTCGCAAAAACCGGACCCCGGGGAGACGGAAGAAACCATTTCTCTCGATACAAAGGATAAGAGGTACAGTTCTTATGCCGGAATGATCAAGCAAAGGCTGATGCGGTGCTGGGGTTACCCGGTAAAAGCCCGGGAAAATCTGATCGAGGGGCGCGTGAGAATCCTTTTCAGCCTCGATAGAGAGGGACAATTGAAAAATATTAAAATATTACAGTCCTCATCCTATAATATCCTTGATAGCGAAACAACAAGAACGGTCAGGGTTGCAGCGCCTTTCCCGCCTTTTCCCGGTTCAGTTACTGTGGCAAAGTTAAATATCAAGGCTGATTTTGTCTATTTGCTAACCGCTCACAGGTAGGGGCACGATGCATCTTGCCACTACTATTACGTTCTATTCAATTCAAATGAGTTTTATTACTGTTCAAAAAGTATCACTTACCTTCTTTAAAAATCCGATTTTTCGTGATATCGGGTTCCAGATAGAAAAGGGCGACCGCATAGGTCTTATCGGCCCAAATGGGGCAGGCAAAACCACCTTGCTCAGGCTCATCATGGGAGAGATATCTCCTGATGAGGGAGAAATATCCATAGCAAAAGGGATAAGGCTCGGTTATCTGCCCCAGGATATTCAGGGATTCTCTTCAGGCCCTCTCCTCCCATCAATCATTGACTCCATCCCGAAGAGAGTGTTTCTTGCAAAAGAACTGAGTAAGGCTGAGCAGTCGCTTAAAATTTCTTCTCAGGAAATTAAGCAGACCAAAATAGCGGAAAGACTTGCAGACATTCATCAGGAAATACAACAGTTGGAGCTGCAATATCCACGTCATGAGGCTGAAAAGATATTGACAGGGCTCGGTTTTAAAATCTCAGATTATAACATGCCTGTTTCTTCATTTAGCGGTGGCTGGAAGATGAGAGCGGCCCTGGCAAGCCTCCTGTATAAAAACCCTGATTTACTCCTTATGGATGAACCGACCAATCATCTTGATATACCATCAATCAGATGGCTTGAACAATTTCTTCAGGGTTTTAGCGGAGCCATAATCCTTGTGTCTCATGACAGGGACTTTCTGAACAGACAGATCAACAGGGTTATCAGCCTTGAACCGGAAGGGATGTCTCTCTACAACGGCAATTACGATTTTTATATCAAAGCACGCGAAGAGAAAAAAAAGTCCCTCGAGGCAAAGACTCGAAATCAGGAACAGAAGATCAAGGAGGCTCAACGATTTATTGTAAGATTTCGTTCTAAGGCATCCAAGGCAAGGCAGGCACAGAGTAAAATTAAATTGCTGAAAAAAATGAACCTAGTTGAAATGCAACGTGATGAAAAGAAGATCCATTTTTCTTTTCCTGAGGTCACACGAAGCGGAAGAAGCGTAATATCAATAAAAGGGCTGTCAAAGGGCTTTGATGGCAAACTCCTCTATAAAGATATTAATCTTAGTGTTTTAAGAGGAGAAAGAGTAGCTATTATAGGTCCCAACGGCTCCGGCAAGACTACGCTGCTCAGGATGCTGGCAGGGGAAATTGATCTGAATGAGGGAATAATCGAGATGGGGCATGGGGTTAATATGAGCTATTTTGCTCAGCATCATTCAGAGATGCTTAATCCTCAAAATACAATAATCCAGGAGGTTTACCAGGCAGTTCCCAATGAAACCATCGGTTTTATAAGAGGCGTTTTAAGCGCCTTTCTTTTTTCAGGTGGAGAGGTCAACAAAGTGATAAACGTCCTTTCGGGTGGTGAGAGGGCCCGGGTTTCACTCGCAAAGCTCCTTGTTGATCCAGGCAATCTCATGCTGATGGATGAACCGACCAACCACCTGGACCTCTCATCTTCAGAAAAATTAACTGATTCTCTGTCTGAATATAATGGGACGCTACTATTTGTCTCACATAATCAGTCCTTTATAAACAGATTGGCAACAAAGTTATGGGACATAAGAGATGGGGAAATCATAGAATACCCTGGAAACCTGAACGAATACTATGACCATCTCGCCAGGATCGAAAAGGAAATAGAAAATGGCCCGGGTAAGGAGAAATCTCTTTCTGAAAAGCCGGTTTACAGGGTATCGGATAACACAAATAAGAGCCGCAAGGAGAAGAAAAAAGAAGAAGCTGAAAAACGGAAGCGTATCCATGATACCATGAAGCCGATATTAACCGAACTTGATCAGTTGGAAGAAGAAATAACAGGTCTTGAATTAATACAGAAAGAACTGGAAAAAAAGCTTGCAAATCCGGAGATTATCAGAGATAAAGGCAAGACACTGCCGCTTATTGATGAATATAATAATGTTCGGCATAAACTTGATAAGTTGTTTCTGAAATGGGAGGAGTGTCAGGGTGAACTGGAAAGCGTCAAAATGAACCTGGGATTCCCGTAAGTTTGTATCCCTGGTGAACGGTGGTTATCCTATTATTTTGAAAAGTAGCCGAAGTTAAAATCAACCCCCAAATTTCAGGGTTTTCGTTCAGGCGTTATATGGAAGATAACCGTGAGCAATTATGATGGAAGATATGAAAATCAAAGAAGAATATAAGACCCTGTTAAAAACTCTCGGGCTTAAAGATGAAGATTTTGAACGTTTTGACGGAAAATATGTCAGTTACGAGCATGACGAGAAAAAGGGAATTCGTCTTTATGACCCTCATTATCGCACCTCATATAATGAATATATTGATATTGATGGGTGGAGTTCCTGGAGCAAAGAAAAAAATTCCTTTATGGCCGATTTGTTAAAACCAACGCATGAAGAGGTTGCAAAAAAGCTGTCTGGAAACATCAAACCTGATCAGGAAATAATAGATGTTGAACTCAAAAAAAAGTTCGGTGAAAAAATCAGAGGGGATAAAGACAAAAGGTAATTATTCAGCCACAGATTTACACAGATGAACGCAGATAGGTTTAAATATAACCTACTTTAAGCGATTAGCTGTTGGCAATTAGCAGTCAGCTCTTATTATTTCAGGTGGTTACCAGCGATTAGATTTTTCCCTCCGCGAATGAGTTCTGGTGGATTGACCTCTATCAATATATTGAAATTATTGTGCTAACTGCTAAAAGCTCATTTGAGGTCTTAGAAGTTTTTATGAAGCTTAATTAATCAATTACTTGAAGGCAATAAATATTGAAGTCGGCTTATTATTAAATTTCGGTAGAAAACCGGAATTCAAAAGATTTGTATATGATAATAAAAGAAAAAGTATTATGGATAATCAGCGTATATTTGTGGCTGAATAGTTACGACAAAAGTTAGCCGTTCACGGGTTTAGGGACGAGGACGAAATAACATCCCCAAGCAGACGCATAGATTCAGGTCGGATTTGTTCGATCTAAAGGCACAAAAGTTGCCGGAATAGGAGCTATTTCAATATTTTTGTACTTTTAGATCGGGCAAAGATGGCCTGAAGCTGTGATGCATAGTTGAGCATTCTTCATTTTGAGGTAAAAGTAGTTGACACTTTTATTGGAACCAAAAATTGTAAATTGTAGAAGAGGCTTATAGCCTCTTAAATCAGCGGCAGGATGCCGCTGCCACTTTTCTGCCAAGTGTAAAGTAAAAATGAAGGATGCCCATAGCTGGAAAGTTAATTTGTCCTTGTTAAGGACAAAGTAGGCATTTTACTTTTTTGATTCAGAGATCATTGTTACCGCCTTGTTGGTAGCTTCCTCAAGTTTTGTGATCAGAGAATTGATCAAACTTTTAAGCTGAGGAGAGACGGACGCATAATCATCCAGCAGTTGCTGGGAATCAAGCACCCCAAGCTGAACAGGCCCCTTCGCAACGATAGAAGCGCTCCGAGTTCTCTTTGCTGCCTGTAAAAAGAGCATTTCGCCAAAGATTTCTCCCTGCTTAAGTGTTTCTATCGTTACCACGCCACGGGATGTATTCTTTTTTACTTCCGCCTGCCCCTTCAGGATAATATAGACCCAGTTTCCCGTGCCCCCTTCTTTAATAATATTGGCGCCGTCAGGATAGTTCTCTTCCTTTGCCAAATACCCATATACCAAACGATCAATGCTCACTTTTAAAATACCCCCAATATACTAATGATAAACAACTCGATAGCCATGTTCTTAAGGCATCAAATAAAAGCCAAGTTTTTTTTTGACAGCAGCCGTCATTTCAACAAAAGCCATTCCTAAAAACAAGCTTCCAGGGTACTTCTCTTTGTTGACCGACACGATTTGAGCAATGAAAACCAATTCCTTTCCGTTTGGAAGCGTCATCTCAAAATGGAATTTTTTCCCTGGTTTATATGAGATGTTGACAGAGCTGTTCATGTCAGTGACCATACCCAGACCATTAAGACTCAAATCCTTAACCTTGCCTGATAAACTAATATTTGTTGATGAATTACAGGGCCGATAAAAACAATCCTGGTCCAAAAGCTTCCGGTAATAACTCCGTTTCGATGTTACGGGTTCAACATGTTTTATTTGTTCTTTTTTCTGTTCTTTTCCGATACTCAGTTTGGATATAACCTTGTTCATTCTTATAAGGCGTTTCAAGGTTTGATTAATCATGTATTTCAGGACCGGGGGCATAAGCTCGTATTCTTTTGCGAGTGTTGCAGGATGCCATACCTCGAGCTCCGAATTTTCTACAGCCCTCGCAGAAAAAGAACATACCTCTGTTGAATCGCTTAAGAATCTCATTTCTCCAATAAGGTTGCCTGGTCCGAGGGTGCCGAGATGGATTTCTTTATTTTCCGATTCATTAAAAATTATTACCTTGCCTCTGGTAATTTTGTAGATAGAAATACCGTAATCACCCTGTTTGATGATAAGATCGCCTTTTTTATATTGAAGCCGTACGGTTGGATTGGCCTTTCCTTTTGTATTCATATTGTTTACCATAAGTATCAGTTTCTTATTTTAGATTTTATGGGCATCCTTCATTTTTACTTTACACTTGGCAGAAAAGTGGCAGCGGCATCCTGCCGCTGATTTAAGAGGCTATAAGCCTCTTCTGCAATTTACAATTTTTAGTTTCGCCTAAAACCTGCATAAACTATTTTCAAGAAGAAAATTATGCTTTTAATATCAACGAATTACAGAAATGTTGTGCTTGTATGACATGTATTAATTTGATGCGGCCATAAAAGTTGTGATTTTTGAAAATAGTTTATCCTTAAGGA
>JAGGXA010000213.1 GCA_021163285.1 Deltaproteobacteria bacterium
AAGGGTAGAAGAGCTGGCTGAGGCTCAGAAAAGAACCGAGACAGAAATTACAAAGCTTTCCAGGTCTCTCAGGGAAACCAGACAAATGGTGGGAGGCTTATCTGATACTGTTGGGTATGGTCTTGAGGACAGGGCCATAGCGACATTACCAAGGCTAGTCAAAGAACGCTACGGTATAGAGCCAGTCAATGGATTTGTAAGAAAATTTATCGAGATAAACGGCAAAGAAACAGAACTGAATATGTTTGGTTCTGGTTATAAGGATGGCCGGAAATGGTTTGTTGTCGGAGAAGGTAAGGCAAAACTGTCCATAAAAGATGTAGACAGGTTCGAAAAACTTCTTAATCGCCTGAAAACCGGTAAGGTGGTAGGAGATCATATCGTGTCCCTTATGGTAACCTATTCTACACGCCCTGCCACAGAAAATTATGCCAGGTCTAAAGGCATAGAGATAATCTGGTCGTACGAACTAACGCAGTTTTAGCAAAAATTATGCCCGACAAAAAAACTGCTCGCATGTTCAGGGTCCAACGTTCAGGGTTAAGGATCGGGGACAAATTAACTTCCCCAACTATGCATCACAGCTTCAGGCCATCTTTGCCCGATCTAAAAGTACAAAAACCTTGAAATAGCTCACTATTTCTGCAACTTTTGTGCTTTTAGATCGGGCAAACCCGACCTGAATCCGTGCACCTGCTTGGGGATTTTATTTCGTCCGCGTCCTAATCAAAGCCGCACCAGGTTATAATATTATCAAGACTTTCTCGAGGAGTCTCCAATTTGTTTGCAGGAAAATCCCAATCCGGATAACCTATTGCGATGGAAATAATTATTCTCTTGGAGTCTGGTATGCCTGCAAATTTCCTTACCACTTGAGGAAACATGACACCCTGATCTTCAATACATGTACCAAGATCATAATTTAAAGCAGCAAGGCAGATAGTCTGCATTATACTTCCGATATCGATTGATTCCCCTGATTCGGAATGAATCCTGTCTACCACAATAATAATAGCCGCAGGGGCATCAAAGAAACGGAAGCCTCGCTCAAGCCATTCCCCTCTTTTTTTCTTGTCCTCTCTTTGAATATCCATAAGCTGAAAAATCTGCTTGGCTAACTCTACCTGACGCTTCTTGTATACGCTGTCAGAAGGCCATCCAATGAGGGGATGTTCAGGGTTTGGTGTTTCACCTGAATTAAGTTTTTCAATATTGCCCTTTTTAATGTTTTCAATAACATCACCTGAAATTACAAAGAATTCCCATGGCTGGGTATTCATGGCTGACGGAGCGCTGTTTGCAATTTCAAGGACATCTTTCAGGACATCCTTGGTTATCGGGTCTTTTTTAAATTTTCTGACACTCTTTCTTGTTTTGATTGCCTCTACTATATCCATTATTCAGTTCCCTCCAAGTTTTTTAAAATTTATGGGGTTGGTTTTAACTTCAGCCACTTGTCAAAATAAAAGTTGAACGTCCGGCATCGAACATTCAACGTTGAACATCGAATAAAAATGCAATGACAAACGAGATTTTTCCAGGATTTTAACTTACTCGGCTTGTCCCATGTCAACAAATTATTTGATCTGTAATTTTCTTATTGAAAATTCGATGCTTGACGTTCAATGTTCGATATTCATTTCCTGAGTTGGGCACCCGAAGACAAAACCACAGATTCTGAGTTTACCAGTCCCGGGTTACCTTTCGCTCGTTCTCTATTTTTTAAAAAGAGCTTCAAGTGCCATTATTGCGCCCTGTGTTCTGTTCAAATTTTGCCGGACTGAGCCTTTTAGAATAAAATACTCACAGAAATTTGATCTCTCTTTATCCACGATCCGTTCAGCCGCTATCTCTTTGCATTCATTATAGGCATGAGAATCGTAAAATTTACACTGTTTACAACATCGCAGATCCCTGTTGCATTTGGGGCAGGTATCGGTCCTGCTCACTATTCCCTTAATATATATCTTTTGCTTACAAAAAGCACATCTCATAATACTCGTTCCTCCTGAATTAAATACTATTTTGACAATCAGCGCTATAAGAGATATTCTAAATTATGATGTCAAACAAACCGGACTTCAATATTATTGATCATACAGCAGATCTGGGCATTAAAGTGCGCGGCGCCGATCTCAAAGACCTTTTCGAGAAAGCTGCAAGATCTATGATATATATCATGATCAGGGGTAATCCTGTTGGAAAAACAAGGCGACTGAAACTCTCTGTAACAGGTGAAGACCTTGCCGGGTTAATGGTACGCTGGTTAGGGGAAGTACTATATCTTTTTGAAGGCGAAAATGAAGTGCTTACAAAAGTTAGAGTGGAATCCATTTCCTCAACCCATCTTGATTCAACTCTTGAAACTGTCCCATATAAACCGGAACTGCATGAGATTTTATGCGAAATCAAGGCAGTTACATACCATCAAAGCGAAGTAAAAAAAAAGACAACCACTGGGAGACCAGTATCATTTTTGATCTATAGGTAATCCGGAAACTGTGAGCGGTTACAGGTATCAGGGACGAGGACGAAATAACATCCCCAAGCAGGCGCACGGATTCAGGTCAGGTTTGTTCGAGCTGAAAGCACAAAAGTTGCAGGAATAGTGAGCTATTTCAAGGTTTTTGTACTTTTAGAACGGACAAAGATGGCTTGAAGCTGTGATGCATAGTTGGGGAAGTTAATTTGTCCCCGTTCCTTACGTTTATTCATATATGAGATATCAACATGGCCATTACATTAAAAAAATTGGATCCATACCGGTGGTTGATTCCAAAAACCGGTTCCATGCGTGTGCCCGGTTTGATTTTTTCAAATGATGAACTAATAAAAGACGTTCAGGAAGATCAAAGTCTCACCCAGGTCGCCAACGTTGCCACATTGCCCGGTATTGTGGGATATTCTCTCGCAATGCCTGATATCCACCGGGGCTATGGCTTTCCAATTGGAGGTGTTGCGGCATTTGATCTTGATGAAGGCATTATTTCGCCGGGCGGTGTTGGATACGATATTAACTGTGGTTGCAGACTCCTTACAACCCGTCTCCGGGCTGACGAAATTCGGCCAATGATAAAAGATCTTGTCTCTGCTCTCTTCAAAAACATCCCATGTGGGGCAGGATCTACCAGCAATATTCATCTATCCAAAAAAGAAGAGGAACAGGTAGCCGTTCAAGGCGCGGTCTGGGCCGTAAAAAAAGGATTCGGTTCCACAGAAGACCTTGAAAGAATTGAGGACTATGGCACCATGGAGGGGGCTGACCCCTCGCTCTTGAGTGAGCGGGCCATCAAAAGAGGCAAAGACCAGCTTGGAACTCTCGGATCCGGGAATCACTTTCTTGAAATCCAGGTTATCGATCATATTTATGACCAGGAAACAGCCAGGACCTTTAATCTCTCAGAAGGCAGGATAACAGTTTTTCTCCATACAGGTTCCAGGGGTTTTGGTCATCAGATATGTGATGATTTCCTGAAACAGATGAGTATGTCCATCTCAGACGGAAAGGAACAGTTTGTTCTTCCTGACAGGCAGCTTGCCTGTGCCTATCTGAAATCGGATCAGGGCCGGCATTATCTTGCGGCCATGGCATGTGCTGCCAATTATGCCTGGGCAAACAGGCAGGTATTGATGCATTGGACAGAGGAGACCTTTCTTAAAACCCTTTTAATCAGTCCCAAAGATCTCGGGATGAACCTCCTGTACGACGTTTGTCACAACATTGCTAAAAAAGAGGTACATAACGTTGAGGGTAGCAAAGCTACACTCTGTGTTCATCGAAAAGGAGCAACTCGCTCCTTACCGCCGGGGCACCCTCTTTTATCCCCAATTTATCGTGATTCAGGCCAGCCGGTACTGATTCCCGGAGATATGGGCACATATTCTTATGTGCTTGCAGGAGCCGAAGGCGCCATGTCACAGAGCTTTGGCTCGACCTGCCACGGCGCCGGCCGCGTCCTGAGCCGGACAAAGGCCCTCAAAAAGGCAAAAGGTCGTGCAATAAATCGTGAATTGGAGGATAAAGGCATATATGTATTATCAAGGGGTAAAAGGACACTCAAGGAAGAAATACCGGAGGCCTACAAAGATATATCTCAGATAGTGGACGTTGTTCATAAGTCCGGCCTGGCCAACAAAGTCGCACGTCTGAAATCCCTTGGCGTTATCAAGGGTTGAAACTTCTATTATTAGTATGTTTGAAGATACACAAATTACTCACATTATTTATAGCAATTTTATCCTATTCGGTCAACAAAAAAAGTAATCCTTCACAGGTTCCGGGTTTAAGGAACGAGAACAAATTAACTTCCCTGAATCTGTGCGCCTACTTGGGATATTATTTCGTCTTTGTTCCTAAAGGAGCGTTTTGTTTTGAATATTGATACAAAAACAGCATCCGTGATCCTTGCCGCAGGAAGGGGGAGCAGGATGAAAGGTTATGAAGGCAACAAGACCATATTACCCCTGATTCAGGGAAAGTCACCTTATGAGGGTAGCCGTCCCATACTTATCAACATCATAGACAGCCTGCCTTCCGGGCCAAAGTCAGTAGTTGTCAACTATAAAAAAGAAGATGTTATGGATGTTACACACGACCTTGGCATCACCTATTGCGAACAGCGTGTTTTAAACGGAACCGGGGGAGGTCTGCTTGCGGCACATCAATTTCTGGAGGACCAGCCCTGTAATCAAATAATTATTACCATGGGCGATGTTCCGTTTGTCAAAAGATCTACCTACGAAACTCTTGTAAAAAACCTTGCAGGCAGCAGTCTGGTTGTCCTTGGTTTCCGCCCAAAATCCAAAAAACAGTATGGGATACTGGAAATCGAGAGGGAAAAGGTTCGAAGGATCATCGAATGGAAATACTGGAAATCATTTACTGAAGATAAGCAACAGAGTTACAGGATCTGTAATTCAGGAATTTATGCCGCAAAAAAAGATGATCTCCTAAAATACCTCTCTGTCCTTGCTTCAAGGCCCCATATAGTACACAAAGAGATCAATGGAAAACTGAGAGAGGTGGAAGAGTTCTTTGTAACGGATATTGTTGAGTACATGAATGATGACGCTTTAACGGTTTCCTTCGTAGAGGTTGCGCATGAAGAGGAAGTAATGGGCATTGATGACCTTAACGCCCTTAAAAAGGCGCGTGAAATATTCAGGGCCAGGATGTTATACGTATAAGTCTGAATGTTGTGAAGCATATTAACCGCTTGAATTTAAAAGGCTTCATCCGTAAATAAGAAAGCATTATGCATATTCATAACCTGAATCCAGGGGAGATCATAGGTCTGCCCACCAGATATCATAAAAGGACTTTGATGAGCGTTTTTTGCCCCAGGATTGTATGGCGCAAAATTTCTTGTATTTGCCTGATCTGAAAAGAACAGGCTTGCCCGCTCCTTATCTCTGAAACTCTCCACCTGTCTTAATTTCCGCTTAACCGTTTTCAAATAATTGTCAACTATCGATGTTGTTTCAGTAATTTAATATTTCACGAACATTTATCCATATGTTGGCCTCTGCATTAATTGTAATGGATTCGGTACTTTTTGGAACAACATATCAATATACTGAGTCCAAATTTGTGGCATTTCAGTACATGTTATTATTGAGATTGGAGGGACGGCGCAGTATCCGGGCAACTCAGACAATTATGAATCATTTTCAGATATGTCCTGATTCTGTAGAATCAATAAGCCAATATTTGACTTATTTCGGTTCTTTATTGTCTGATACTGTATCCTTAAATAACAATGAAACCTAAAACCTGCATAAACTATTTTCAAGAAGAAGATTATGCTTTTAATATCAACGAATTACAGAAATGTTATGCTTGTATAACACGCATTAAT
>JAGGXA010000020.1 GCA_021163285.1 Deltaproteobacteria bacterium
CGCCGATTTTACCGAATCTGCGGCGTTGGCAAGGACTTGAAGTATCGTAGTACGTCTGCGCCCTTGCCGCCTTGCACCTGCCTGCAGCAGGCAGGTCTTCGGCAAACTCGACGCTTGCAGGTTTTAGATAATAATTTTATTTTATGAGAAACCTTCAGTTAATATATGTGTAACAAAATATTACACATCAGTGAGCTTTAAACTCAGAGCAAAAGCTTTAATTATCCATAACTTCCAAACATTTCTTGCAGATTCTTTTCCTTGAACCATCTTCAAGTATTCGCTTTCCAATCCTTGTTGGTTCAGCGCATTTATTACAAATAATCATAACGTTGGAAATGTGTACAGATGCTTCTTTTTCAACAATACCACCCTGAGGATTCGATTGACTAGGCTTACTATGTTTCTTAATCATATTAATTTTCTCAATAATAACTCGAGACTTTTTTATATCTACTTTCATTACCGTCCCTATCTTTCCTCCATCTTTTCCTGCAAGAACTATAACTTTATCATCTTTCTTTATTTTCGGGTGTTTTTTCCTCACGTTATCTACTCCCTAACCAATTACATTGGTATGACCACAACTGGCGCCTCTGTTTTACCAATTAACATCATCTCTAATCTTGATGCTCAAAACTTAATGAACCCTGAAATTCAAAGAACCTCAGGGGCAAGAGATATTATTTTCATAAAATTCTTTGTTCTTAATTCCCTTGCGACCGGCCCGAATATTCTTGTTCCAACCGGTTCTCTCTGCTGTGTTATTAATACTGCTGAATTATCATCAAATTTTATGTATGATCCATCAACTCTTCGAATCCCCTTAGCTGTCCTGACAATTACCGCTCGAACAACATCGCCCTTCTTAACCTTGGAATTAGGCATGGCTTCTTTTACTGAGACTACAATAATATCTCCTACAGTTGCATATTTCCTTTTCGATCCACCTAATACTTTGATACAGGAAAGAATCCTGGCGCCTGAATTATCAGCAACCCTTAATCTTGTCTGAACTTGAATCATACCATCAACTCCAATATTTATTTTAAAACTTTCAGGCTTTAATATTAGCTTTGTACTTAATATCAATAACTTGCCATCTTTTTCTCTTGCTTATAGGTCGGCAATCTATTATTTTCACCCTATCCCCAATCTGACACATATTGCGGGGATCATGTGCCATATATCTGGCACGTCTTCTTATATATTTATTATATGACTGGTGTTTTGTTAACCGTTCTACCTGAACCAGTACCGTCTTATCCATTCGGTTACTTATAACGATCCCTTCAAGCTTTTTCCGTAATCCGCGCTTTTCCATCTCTACCTCTTATTATTTAACAGTCATGGACATTTTCAAATCATTAAGCACGGTTTTTACCCGGGCTATGTCCCTTCTTGTCTTAGGAATCATAGCGGAATTTCCCAGTTGCCCTGAAGCCTTCTGGAATCTCAAGTTAAATAACTCCCGACTCAAATCCTTTTCTTTTTCTTTGAGATCTTCCTCAGATAACTCTCTTAATTCTATTGCCTTCATTAACTCTATAATCTCCTGCATATGAATCTTGTTCTAAATGACAATTTATGCCCAGCGAGACGGAATGCTTCAGCAGCTATATCTTCATGAATGCCTTCAAGTTCATAGATGATTCTTCCCGGCTTTATCAAAGCTACCCATCCTTCAGTACCGCCTTTTCCTTTTCCCATTCTTGTTTCCGCAGGTTTCTTGGTAAAAGGCTTATCAGGAAAAACTCTTATCCAAACCTTACCTCCACGCTTAACATGTCTTGTTACAGCAATTCGCGCTGCTTCAATCTGCTGAGCCGACATATGACCGCATTCAGTAGCTTGCAGACCAAAATCTCCAAACACAAGAGAACTTCCTCTGTATGCCTTACCTTTTAATCTGCCCTTTTGTTTTTTTCTATATTTGAGTTTTTTTGGGCTAAGCATTATTGGTTCCTATCCTTTATTCTGTTTGTCAGGTAAAATTTCACCTTTAAATATAATTACTTTTACTCCAATCACGCCATATGTTGTATAAGCTTGAGCAAACCCATAGTCTATGTCCGCCCGAATGGTGTGAAGAGGAACTTGCCCTTCCCTGTACCACTCACGTCGGGCCATTTCAGCCCCGCCTAATCGCCCGCTACAAGCGATTTTAATACCTAAGGCTCCAATCCTCAATGCTGCCGTGACACTCTTTTTCATAGCCCTTCTGAAAGCAACCCGCCTAACCAATTGCATTGCTACATTTTCAGCGACTAACTGAGCATCAACCTCAGCCTTTCTTACCTCTTGAATATCAATAATAATATCACGTCTAATCTTCTTTTCAAGGTCTCGTTTCAGTTTTTCTATCTCAGACCCCTTTTTTCCTATTACAATACCAGGCCTTGAAACAAACATACGAATTCTAACCTTATTCGCGGCCCTCTCAATCTCAATTTTTGAAACGCCGGCCTGATAAACTCTCTTCTTCAAAAACTGTCTGATGTTATAATCTTCAAGAACAAATTTACTATAATCCTTCCCAGCAAACCATCTCGAATCCCAGTTTTTGTTAATTCCCAATCTAAAGGCAATCGGATGAACTTTTTGTCCCAATTAGTAACCTCCACTATTCAAAAATAGATAATGTCAGTTTAAAATGTCTTTCATTTCCGGTTAGTGTCATACTAAATATCACATCTCATCCAGAATAACAGTAAGATGACTGGACCTCTTCCTTATGTTTGTGGCTCGCCCAAGCGCACGCGGCCTGAATCTTTTCAACGTTGGTCCTGCATCCGCATATATACGTTTGATGTAAAGGGTATCCACATCTATTTCTGAATTCTGCTCGGCATTTGCAACCGCAGAATTGATTAATTTCAGCAATATCCCAGCGCCTCTCTGAGGTGCAAATGAAAGCATATTTAATGCATTTTCTATCTTTTTCCCCCGGATTTGATCCATTATCAAACGGACTTTCCTTGGAGAGATCCTTACAAATCTTGCCGCTGCCCTTATTTCCATCTTAATTCTTCAATCCAATACCAAAAATAATTCTTATTTATTGAGCCATTTTCAAAATCGAGCAGTTTAAATTCACATCAATTTTGTAACGGATCAGATCTTCTGTATTCACTCATTCAGTCTTACCATTCGCATGGTCACTTTCGGTAACATTATTAAAGGATTAACCCGGATCAGGGCTTCACGTTCAACGAAATAACCCTGCTGCTTCAAAAATGTAGCCTTTCAACCCTACGTCTGCATGAGCTCCGGTTTTCAGACCAGGTTGCACAAATGTTAAGCCTGAACTATTCAACGGTTATTTTATTTTTTACCTTTTAACCTTGTTTTTTTATCCCCTGCATGACCATAAAATATCCTTGTCGGGGAAAATTCACCCAATTTATGTCCTACCATGTCTTCAGTAACAAATACCGGTAAAAACTTCCTTCCGTTATGGACTGCAAATGTCATAGAAACAAATTCGGGAAGTATTGTGGATCTGCGCGACCAGGTCTTTATAATCTTCCTGTTGCCTGTATCAATCGCATGATTGACTTTTTTTAGTAAATGCTCATCAACAAATGGTCCCTTTTTAAGCGATCTTGGCAAACCTTCTCCTCCAATAATCCTTAACAGCCTTCCTCTCAAAAAACAGCGCTAAAAATATTACATTTTCCTTCTTTTCACGATTAGCCTGTCACTTGCTTTTTTGCCCCTGGTTCTGTACCCCTTTGTGGGAACACCCCATGGAGTAACAGGATGACGTCCACCTGAGGACTTACCTTCTCCTCCACCATGAGGATGGTCAACAGGATTCATAGCAACACCCCTGACATGCGGCCTCTTTCCCAACCAACGATTTCGACCTGCCTTGCCAATGGATATATTCTCATGCTCCTGATTTCCAACCTGCCCTATTGTTGCCTTACAATTCTGCAATACCATCCTTACTTCACCGGAAGGAAGCTTGATCTGCGCATACTTACCTTCTTTTGCCATTAACTGGGCATACGATCCAGCACTTCTCGCTAATTGTCCACCATGCCCAACATTCATCTCAATATTATGAATGAAGGTCCCGAGAGGAATATCTTTTATCGCAATGGCATTTCCAGTTCTGACTTCAGCTCCGGTTCCTGAAACCAGTCTATCTCCCACCTTGAGCTTCTGAGGAGCAAGGATATATCGTTTTTCTCCATCAACGTAATGCAGTAGAGCAATATTTGCAGAACGATTAGGATCATACTCAATTGAATATACACGGGCCGGTATTCCATCCTTATCTCTTTTAAAATCTATTACCCTGTATAATCGCTTGTGTCCACCGCCCCTGTGCCGGACGGTCATACGGCCTAATGCATTTCTGCCACCCTTCTTTTTTATGAATTTAAGAAGGCTTTTTTCAGGCTTATCACGTGTTAATTCCTCAAACGTTGAGGATGTCTGAAACCTTTTCCCGGGCGAAGTCGGCTTGTTTTTTTTAATGCCCATAATTATCTCCGATATATAATCACAATTCTCTGAATGTCAGCCTTCCTTGTTCCTGGATAATTTTTATACTTTACGTTCGGGCACCAACCAGGAGGCAGTCCGAGAATGCCCTTTTCCCCAAACTCTGCGTTATGCTCAAAAAATTATCCTCGGAGGTAAGCGAGCTTACTAGACTCCGATAACAACTATATACCTGCCGTAATTTCTTAAGCAGGCCTTGATTTTGGAACAAATTGCTATTCTCGTACAGCCTCCTAGATACCTTCAAAGAAATCAATGCTTTCACCTGGAGCCAATTTAACGATTGCCTTCTTCCAATCAGCCCTCTTCCCGACGCTCTTTCCAAGACGACGGCGTTTACCACGAACATTCATTGTCCTCACATTTATTACTTTTGTGTTTAACAGGGTCTCCACAGCACGTTTAATCTCGATTTTCACTGCTTTTTTGTGTACTTTAAATGAGATCTGATCAACATTCTCTTTTTGTATTGTCGCCTTTTCTGTAATATGCGGCTCTTTTATCACTTGATAAATGTCCACTACGAATCCAGTGCCTCCCCTATCTTACTAATGGCGGATTGCTCTATAAAAAGGTGCTTATATTTTAAAATATCATAAACGTTAAGGCCTTCATAGCGCATAACTTTTACCCATGGTACATTTTTTGATGACTTGCCAAGATTCTCTGCTTTATCCTGAGTTACCAACAAAGCCTTATGTACATCAAATATTTTCATCACTCCCACAAATTTCTTCGTCTTAACCTCTGGCAGATCCAGACTGTCAATAACGTAAAGCTGTCCGGTTTTAACTTTATCAGTCAAAGCCATACAAAGGGCTGCCTTTTTAACTTTCTTAGGGACCTTACGCACTCGTTTTTGAGGTATTGGGCCAAAAGCCACACCTCCACCTCTTCTTGTGGGGGACGAAGAAGAACCAACTCTTGCACGACCGGTTCCTTTCTGCCGCCATAATTTTCTGCCTGAAGCCTTCACCTCAGAACGGGTTCTGGCCGATGGACTTCCGGATCTGTGACTTGACAGCTGGCTGATTATGACTTGATGGAGCACATGTTGCTTGACAGGAACATCAAATATTCTCGACTCAAGCTCCAATTCTGATATCTTTTCTTTTTGAAGATTATAAACATCAACTACAGTCATATACCCCTCTACCTTTTCTTATAAACAAAGACATTCTGATTTCATTTCCAGGCAATGAATGTCTACATTTTATTTTATTCATCTTCACTGCATGATTAGCTGATCATACTTTACAAATCTCTACCATGCTATTCCTGCTTCCCGGCACAGCCCCTTTTATCAGGACAATATCCATTTCAGGCCTTACATCCACTACTTTAAGGTTTTTTACTGTAACACGCTGATAACCTTTTCTGCCGGGGAGCTTCCTTCCTTTCAAAACCCTCCCCGGTGTAGCGCTACAACCAATTGACCCCGGAATCCTGTGTGATCTTGACCCATGTGTCTTTCTTCCGCCTGCAAAGCCCCATCTCTTCATAACTCCGGCAAAGCCTCTGCCTTTACTAATACCGCTCACGTTAACTTGATCGCCGGCATTAAAGACATCTGCTTTAATTTCCTGACCAAGTTCAAATATATCCGGCTTATCAACACATATTTCTCTAAGACAGGAAAAATATCCATCCCCGGAAGCTTCAAAATGACCTCTAAGGGGTTTCGTCAGTCTCTCCTTTTTTTGAGGCTCAAAACCTACCTGGATAGCATTATAACCCTCTTTTTCAAGTGTTTTTTTCTGAGTCACAACACAGGGCCCAATCTTGATAACCGAAACCGGAGTACTCCTGCCTTGTTCGAGGAAATATGTTGTCATCCCAATCTTTTTGCCAAAAAGCGTTTTGACCATAAAAAATAGCTCCATATCGTTAACCCATATTAATGGGCATTTCCAAAATCTCAAGGCTTACAAAAAAGACCTGAGCATTATAATTTTCGTTCAGGCACTATTCAGAGGATAACCTATAGTTTAATTTCCACATCCACACCTGCTGCCAGATCTAACTTCATCAGTGAATCCACTGTCTGCTGTGTCGGTTCAATTATATCCAGTAAACGCTTATAAGTTCTGATTTCAAATTGTTCTCTTGACTTCTTATTCACGTGTGGGGACCTTAACACACAATACTTATTAATAATCGTGGGAAGTGGAACCGGTCCTGCAACCCTTGCCCCGGTGCTTGTTACTGTCTCAACTATTTCTTTTGCTGATTGATCGAGCAATTTGTGATCATAGGCCTTCAAGCGAATACGAATCTTCTGGTTAGCAATCATTCCTAATATCCCTTATTCGATAATTTCACTGATAACACCGGCTCCAACAGTCCTGCCACCTTCACGAATGGCAAATCTCAACTCTTTTTCCATAGCTATCGGCATTATCAGCTTGACTTCTATTGACACGTTGTCTCCAGGCATAACC
>JAGGXA010000070.1 GCA_021163285.1 Deltaproteobacteria bacterium
GACCAATATCAAAGGCAAAATTAACCATAATATAACATGCTCCGAAATCGCCCTGGATAAGGACATAGTCATTTATTATGGAATTTTGAGCAAGCCAGTCTTTTACAGGATTAAGCCGGGAACTGATTTCCGACAAGTCAGGCGGGATTTGCCGCCACAGTTCCTTGATATCGGAAGGCATGTTTATTATCCTCTGAACACCAAGAGAATTACGGGCATCGGTTTCCTGAACAGATGTTATGTTATGGTTGGATATTAAAAACAATATCGCTTCATTCGTACCGTACCAGCTTTGCAACCGGTTTACCTGCTTTTCCTATGATAACTTCTTGCCCTGATAAAGCTTTTTCAATAAGCGTCGAAAGCTGGGCCTTTGCCTCTGTTATATTTGTTATCAATAATATCTGCCACCTCATTAATATAGTCAGACCAGACCGGACCAGAAAGTCAAGTAAATTTTAAAATAAATACCCGATTTCAATCTTGTGCCTATCCATACGAATATCGTAACGGGATCCCGTATTCTTTTAGATATTTGTAATAATGCCTTTTTTTGCCGCCCAGAAAACCGGTATAGATTTTTCCCTTACCATCCATCATTGTATCAGCCACATCATCCAGACCAACAAACTGTATGCCGGAACGGAAGATTGAAAGATGGCCGAGTTCGCCCAAAAATCCTGCGTTAAATTCATATTTTTTTATCCGAACAGGTCAGCTTCTTCTGTTATAACCGCAGTTAGCAGCCGTACAGCAATAAATGTCCCGGATCCTGCCCATCCTGAACATTTATATTCGAATTGAGCGCTCTCATATCCTGGTTTTACGGCAATCTTTCGCCAAGATTGCCTTTCTAACAGGGCAGCAAGGCCAATAAGGTTGCCCTTGATCAAGTATTGACAGCTTCTTGACTCAAGCAGATCCGGCAGCGCTCCATCAAAAAAGGCGCTATCTGCTCGAACGAACACTTTCCAAACCCGCTTGGGCAGCCTGGCAAAACACTCCTTCATAGAATCAGCGCTGCCATTGGCAGAACAGGCGTTCCCTGCGCGGAACCGGTTATGAAGGCACTCTCTGTTTTCCGCGATAAAACACGGAAGAGCCGAAAAAACTTGACATGTTTTTCAAGAAATATTAGTATGACCAAACATTACTATTTAAGACTAACTTTCTGGTGTGGAAATTCCCGCAGGTCGTATAAAAATGACAGTTTTGGATAAACGGTCGGCAAACAAATAAGGAGTGAATCTATGGAAGCTGAAATCACAAAGGAAACTGACCTCACACAAATATTAAACCATATTGATTCAGGTCCGAACAACCTTTTTGTTTCTCCGGAATCTATAGAGTCCGTTATTTCCGGATGTGAGGACAGCCCATCGCGATTAAAAGCCTGGCTTATTCACGAACATTTTAAGTGCCCGGTTATCGGAACATGTTTGGGCCTTGATGAACAGAAAAAGATACTCAGGAAAGCAGGATATTCCATCAAGAATCTCAGTACATATGAAATTCATGGAACACTTGTAAATAGTCTGTCAGGTGAAAACAGGCTTTCCATTCGAATAGATGCATGTCTGAACAGAAAGTTTAAAAAGGAGATCTCGGAATTTGCATTTATTGACAGGCCTTTATTTTTAGATACCTGGAAAAGGCATTTCAAAGAAGGTGAATTTGCTGCTGTTTTATGGGTTGCCGCAACAAGATGCGATCTTATTGAAGGTGATGTATGCTTTATTTTCGGAGATGTTCATATGCAAATGCATATGAATGCGGCAAATAACATGAAACTAAGGCAGCAGCTTTCAAGGACACAGGAAGATAACGAAAAGATTCTCATAAGGCTTAACAAGTCAGCCGAATTAAGGAGGATATTAAAAAAGGAAAATGATAAAATCAAGAAGGAGTTATCTGAATTACATGGCAGGTATGGAAACATTGAAAGAGAAAAACTGAACATTGAAGATGAACTGTCAAAGATTAAAAAAAGCACCATTGTGTTCGATCTTGAAAAAGAAAATATGGAATTGCAGTCCGAGATAAGGAAGTTGAAAAAAGAGGTTTCAGATCAACAACAACTACAGCAACAAGCAGATATTTTCAAAGACCAAAACATGCAGTTATGTAATGAGCTCGAAAACCGGAGAAAATCAACCGAACAATTAAAGAACGAATTTAAAAAGACACTTGATCGGATAACATCTTTAACTCGTTGTGATGAGACATGCCCTTCATTTGATTTATGCAAAAAACGGATCCTGATTGTCGGAGGAGTAGAAAGGATGAAAAGTGCATACCGTAAGTTAATTGAAGGCAATGGCGGTATTTTTGAATACCATGATGGACATATGAAAGGTGGAAAAAAACTACTTGAGAACCAGCTTAAAAGGGCGGATGTGGTACTCTGTCCAATCAACATAAACAGTCATAATGCCTGTTCGACAGTCAAAAAATATAGCAAAAAACACAGAACACATGTTCAGATGCTTCCAGGTTCAGGTTTAAGCGCTATTTCTCAGGCCCTTTTTGAAATTGAAAGAGGAGATTTGATCCTGAAACCGCTTACCCACTCGTTGCGGGGCTCTGCCTCCAGGAAACTCATCTGACATCATCAAAAGTTCGTTTTCCTTCCATTTCGGCATTTGGGGCTCGCACAAAAATGACCTAAATCCGAGCGCCAGTTCTGGAAGGGAACGATGATTGGTGTGGCAGTCACTCTTCTTTTGACCAATAGTGCTGTAAAAAAACACTATTTCCGGCACCCTGTCCGGGGGATTGGGAGCAATTATTGGCGGAACCGCGTCAGCGGCCAAAAATATCAAGCTTGTAAAGGTGAAAAAGATTGAGCGTCAAGAAGCTGTAAAAGATACAGTAAAGGAAGCGGCATGGGCAGGTCTGGCCACGGCAGTCGTAGGCGCTGTTGGAACGACCGGTCTGCTTTCCCTTTTTGGCATATTAGCGATTGCAACCGGAACCAAATACCTGTGGGATACTGCAACAGTTCCTGAAAAAACAAAGACGGAAAAAGCTGTGCAGACTGAACCCCCGCTTTTTGGGAATACTCCCGTAACTTACCGGGCTGACATTTCTTCTTTTGACAGCTTTTACAAAGATATAACACCTGGAACGGACAATAAATATGTCCTCCTCTGATTCCGTTAAAATCAGAAAAGTTTAAATCTGTTTAAAAATGAATTTTTAATAACGCTGCCGACGGCAGTTAATTCCAAAATTAGAATTACTGCTCCATCTTTAAAATGATTGTCTTCTAAATATTCTTTTGCTATACTTTAATATTGACCTGGATGACTGCTGGTGTTTATTTTTGTGGCCGTTCACCGGTTCCGGATTCCTTCGTTCCGGGTTAGGGACAGAGAAGGCATTGAAGACCGAAATCCTTGTTGCTGATACTTACTTTCCTATGAGGCTGTCCGGGAAGGCCCTTTTCTTCAAACTCTGCGTTATGCTCAAAAAATTATCCTCGGAGGTAAGCGTACTTGCGAGACTCCGATATCAACTATATACCTGCGGTAATTTCTTGAGCAAGACTTGATTTTGGAAAAAATTGCTTTTCTCGGACAGCCTCATAGGTAATTGCCGATTTGGCTCCAAATTCCGTATCGGGCAGGCACAAGGCCTGCCCGCAGGAAAATGAAACCCTGAACCATTGAACCCGTGAACAGTTACTTATTTTTTAAGTGATCCATTATTCTAACTTTCAAACAAACAGAAAAAAGGAGGAGCAATATGAATGATTTTTTAGAAACTGGCCCCAAAAATCCCCTTAAAATACAGGACAACACCTTTCGAGACGGCCACCAGTCCCTGCTTGCCACAAGGATGAAGACGGAAGATATGCTCCCGATTGCGGAGAAAATGGATGGTGTCGGTTTTTGGGCCATGGAGGTCTGGGGAGGCGCCACCTTTGATACCATGCATCGTTTTCTTGCAGAAGACCCGTTTGATCGTGTAAGGACTCTAAAAAAATATATCAAAAACACTCCTTTTTCCATGCTCTTGAGAGGCCAGAACCTTGTTGGGTATAGAAATTATGCAGATGACGTGGCAAAATTATTCGTGGATAAATCCTGTGAAGTTGGGATAGATGTCTTTCGGGTCTTTGATGCGTTAAATGATTTCCGCAATTTTCAAACGGTTGTTGAAAGGATCAAGGCCAATGGAAAACATTTTCAGGGCACTATTTGCTACTCTTTAGATTTGACTGAAAGGCGTATGGGAGGTGATGTATTTAATCTCGAATATTATCTCAATAAAGCCAAAGAGATACAGGAAATGGGCGCCGATACCCTCTGTCTCAAAGATATGGCAGGTATAATGAGCCCCTTCGATATCGGAAAGATTATAACAGAGCTTAAAAAAACAATTACAATCCCGATTCATCTGCATACGCACTATACAAGCGGAATGGCTTCCATGGTTTATCTCGAAGCCATCAAGGCAGGCGTAGATATTGTAGATACCTGCCTGGCGCCTTTTGCCCTTAGAACATCCCAGCCGGCAGTAGAACCATTCGTTGCAACTCTTTATAAAACTACCAGAGATCCGGGTTTCAAACTGAGTTCCCTTCTTGAAATGGGTGATTATTTAGAGACAGTAGCGCCCAAGTATATAGATTTTCTGGCAAAGCACAGGATGTCCGTCATAGATACGGCTGTTCTTGCCCATCAAGTGCCTGGAGGCATGATCTCAAATCTCGTCAGCCAGCTTAAGGAGGCCAAAGCACTGGATCGTTTACCCGAGGTATACAAGGAAGTCGCTGTGACAAGAAAAGAGCTCGGAATGCCGCCCCTTGTTACACCTACAAGTCAGATCGTTGGGGTTCAGGCCGTGTTAAATGTGCTCTTCGGAAGGTATAAAATGGTTACCAACGAGGTAAAGGACCTGACATACGGACTTTATGGAAAGACGCCCGTGCCAATTGACAACGAGGTTCGAAAAATTGCCCTTAAAGGATATAAACGTGGTGATACACCGATTACCGGACGTGCTGCCGATTACCTGGAGCCTGAGCTTGACGCAAACAGAGAAAAGATTGGTGATCTGGCCAAAGATGATTACGATCTTCTCATCTATTCACTTTATCATGCTACGGGTGAGACTTTTCTCAAATGGAAATATGGATTGGGAGAAAAACCTGCTTAGCTCCTTACACTTTGAACTCTGTTTGCAATAACAAGATTCTTTGTGTGAAAGGGTAATCATAGGAAGCTGTCCGAGAAGGCTTGCAAAAAATTTTTCGTTCCCAGGCTCTGCCCGGGAACGTGACGAACGGTGACAGAACCTGGGAGCGAAGGAATTTTTAAGCATAACGCAGAGTCCGGAAAAAAGGGCATTCTCGGACAGCCTCCCAGGATTCCCGCAAGTTTATACCCCTGGTGAACGGTCCCGACAATTTGAATTTCCAAGAGAGGCAATTTATGTCTGATATGATGTTCAGTGAAAACGAAATGTCTCAAATTAAAGCCCTGGGAATTACACAGGAGCAGGTTTTATCTCAAATAGAGACGTTTAAAAAAGGTATCCCCTTTATAAAACTTAAACGGCCCTGCACCTTGAGTGATGGGGTAATAGGGTTACAGAAAGATGAAATAGACAGATTAATCGACAAATATTCAGTGGCGCTTTTATCCGGCAGAGCAACAAAGTTTGTACCCGCCTCTGGCGCAGCGAGCCGGATGTTTAAATTATTATTGTCTATTAACAACCGCACAGATGATATTGATAAAAAGTTCGTATCTGCACAGGCTGAACATAATATTGATTATCAAACATTTCTTCTGTTCATCAGGAAAATCAAACAGTTTGCATTTTATGATGACCTAAAAAATACTATGTCAAGAGATGGGCTTGACATTCATGATCTTGTCTCAAATGGTCAGTATAAAGATATCCTTGAATATATCCTTACTGATAGAGGTCTCAATTATGCGAATCTTCCAAAAGGTCTTATTAATTTTCACAAATACCCTGATCACTGCAGAACCCCTTTCGAAGAGCACCTCGTTGAGGCAATTGCTTATACCCGCGACGGAAACGGAGTCTGCAAGATTCATTTTACGGTTGCCGAGGAGCATAAGGATTTAATAAAAGAACACCTCAACAAAATCCGTTCTCTTTATGAAACAACAGACTCAAGATTTGAACTTTCCTGCTCTACACAAAAACCTTCAACTGACACAATAGCTGTCGACATGAATAACAAACCTTTCAGGACAAAGGATGGGCGAATCGTTTTCCGTCCGGGCGGACATGGAGCGTTACTGAAAAATCTATGTGATTTCAAAGGAGACATTATATTTATTAAAAACATAGATAATGTCGTTCCGGACAGGCTCAAGCCTGAAAGCTATACCTATAAAAAGGCATTTGGGGGTTATCTGGTAGAGCTTCAAAAAGAGGCATTCGGTTATTTGGAAAGACTGGCCGACAAAACTGCGGATGACAAATTAATCAAACATGCGTTTGAATTTGCAAAGGAGAAGCTTTTTGTTGATATCCCTTATGGGATAAATAAAGCATCAAATGCGGAAAAGACAGATTTTATTTTTTCCAGGTTAAACCGGCCGATTAGAATATGCGGTGTGGTTAAAAATGTTGGCGAGCCCGGTGGCGGCCCTTTTTGGATAGAAGATGGAACACAGGTTGCGTCTCTACAGATAGTGGAAAAATCACAGGTCGATATGAAATCAAAAGAACAGCAGGCTATCTGGGAATCTTCATCATATTTTAACCCGGTTGATCTGGTGTGCGGGGTAAAGGATTACCTCGGTATGCCTTTTGACCTGCTCAACTACGCTAACCATGATGCAGGCTTTATCTCAATAAAATCAAAAGAGGGCAGAGATCTAAAGGCCCTTGAACTGCCGGGTCTCTGGAACGGCTCAATGGCTTACTGGAACACTGTTTTTATAGAAGTGCCTCTTATTACATTTAATCCGGTAAAAACTGTTATGGATCTCCTTCGGAAAGAGCACCAACCCGCGTAGTCAATAATATCCATTCATGGTGTACGGTTGGCGGTTGATAAGAAACGATGCAAAACAGGGAAAGCATGAAAAAACGTGAACGGGCCACCACATCATTAATATACTTCTAATAAAAAGGGGGAGCAGTATTATGAATGAAGTTGTTATTGTCAGCGCTGTCAGGACGGCAGTTGGAAATTATTTGGGGAAGCTTTCTTCTTTTTCGGCTACGGGATTGGGCGGGATGGCAATTAAAGAGGCTGTAAATCGCGCGGGCGTGGAAAAAGAGATGGTTGATGAAGTGATTATGGGTAACGTAGTGCCGATCGGTCTTGGACAAAATCCGGGCAGGCAGGCGATGATCAAAGCGGGATTGGCCATGGAAACAGGGGCCATTACCATAAACAAGGTATGCAGTTCAGGTCCAGCCCTTTCAAGGTGGTAACTTGTTGATATTGTAGCTCAAATAAATTGAATCTAATTTTTTTGCAAGGTATTTTTGAATGGTTCTGCTTTTTCTGTCTAAAACAGCATTGTTCCCTTCACAAAA
>JAGGXA010000237.1 GCA_021163285.1 Deltaproteobacteria bacterium
AATTCGTTGATATTAAAAGCATAATTTTCTTTTTGAAAATAGTTTATGCAGGTTTTAGGTTAAACATTATTTAAGAAACGACGATTTTCAAAAAGCTGTTAGCGTTTAGCCGTTAGCTATTAGCCCAAGGAACTATCTATTTGGTTTTAAAAGTTAAAAGCTAACTGCTAAAGGATCATTTCCGCATCCCTTAAATAAGGGCTCGCGCAAAAATAACTTAACATTTTGGCATCTCATCTTCAGCGCCTGAAACTGAGCGCCGATTCTGTCAGGTTATTGTTGCGCAAACCCTGAATGGCTTGGAGGACAGTGTAATATGAGGATACTCATCCTGGGTGGAACAGGAATGCTTGGCAGTGATTGCAAAAGGATATTAAAGGATAATAATGAAATAATAACCTTAAACAAACAGGAATTAGATATTATTAGCTGGGACGGTGTAATTGGAGCCATTGACAAGGTTTCTCCCGATGTAATTCTCAACTGTGTCGGATTTACTGACATTGATGCTTGTGAGACGGAAAATTATGCTGTTCGAAAAATAAATATTGAAGGCCCAAGGAACCTTGCCCAGGCCTCCGCAAGGTTTCAGTGTAAATTAGTTCATATTTCCAGTGGGTGCATATTTGACGGCCGGAAATTGATACCACAGCCCTATTTTGAAGATGATGCCCTAAATCCTCAATCGGCCTATGGAATGAGCAAAATGGAAAGCGAAACGGCTGTTCGGCAAAACTCTCCAAATTATATTATCATTCGTTCTGCATGGCTATATGGTATAAACGGTATAAACTTCCTTAAATCCGTAGTGAAACATGCAGTACAAAAAGAGTCTGAGGTGTTAAAGGCAGCGGATGATCAATTCGGTTCTCCTACCTGGTCTTACCGACTTGCTCTTCAGATCGAGGCGCTTCTTCAGATAAATGCAAGAGGTACATATCACGCAACCGCAGAGGGCTGTTGTTCTCGATTTGAATATGCCCGATTTATTCTTGATAAATTGGGTTTAAAGTGCCCGGTTGAACCTTGTAAGATGAAAGATTTCAATTATACGGCCAAAAGGCCGACCAATTGCCTTCTTGAAAACAGGTTACTCAAAAAACAGGGTATCAATGTCATGTCCCATTGGAAAAAAGACCTCAATATATTCCTTGATAAATATGGAGAGAAAGTTATAAAAGACGCAAGGTTATAGCATCTTATTAATGTATCACATTAGACTATGAAACTATTATTATCCATTATAGGGTTGTTTTATACATTCTGTCCTTATGACCTTTTGCCGGATTTTATTATCGGCGTGGGCTGGATAGATGATATTTCTGTTTTGTTTCTATTGTGGTGGTTTTATTCAAGGTGGAAGAAAAAACAACAAGATTCCCTGAACTATTATCAAAGGGGAAATAATTCATCTTCTAATGAGAGCAGAAGAGAATCATCTTATGAGAAAGCTTCAGAAAAAGGATATCATTCAGGGAAAGAAGAAATACGTCAAGATCCTTACAAGGCTCTGGGTGTCAGGCCGGATGCAACTCCGGAAGAAATCAGGAAGGCGTACAGGCAGCTTGTGAACAAATATCACCCGGATAAAGTAATTCATCTCGGCCGGGAATTCCAGGAATTGGCTGAAGAACGCTTTAAGGATATTCAAAAAGCCTATAAGGAATTAATGCCGTAGGAGGCTGTAATAGCTCAAGATTTGGTGGCAATACCTTCCTGATTCCCGCTTTTGCAGGAAACCGGAAAGGCCGGGGGTTCCCGTAAGGGCTCGCGCAACAATAACTTTATAGAATTGGCGCTCAGTTTTAGCTCATAAAGATGAGATGCCAAAATGTCAAGTTATTTTTGCGCGAGCCCGTAAGTTCGTATCTCTCCTGAACAATTATCTTTTTTAAAATTATCCCGACTTGTGTTCTTAAAAGGTGCCATTGATTTTATACGATCATATAAATCAATGGCACCTTTTTTGCTTTTAAGACCTCTGTAGTATTATCCAACTCGGACAACTTCCTTAAGAATGATTAGATACAACTTTCCGGTTAGCCACCAAAATGCCGGAAATACAAAGTTCATTATGGCTTTTACTCCCTTCTCCGAAAGAAAAGAACGTGTTTCATGAAACGGCAGTCCTTAACATGCAGTGATAATGGAAATATGTAGAAAAGTAACTGATTGATAATATTAGCTGTTTGTTTTCATTTAAGCAGGTTTCCACTACCTGTTCAGGTCTACCCGGAAAACATTGTAAATGAATAGTGCAACAATTAATCTACATTTCAAAATTGTCATTAGTGTCAATAGTGTCAATACATTGGCGAATATCCCGGTTGACAGTACATCCCGGATATCGGCCCTAAACTACTGAACCATTGAATCAGTAGAGGTAATTATTTACATCCCCCCCGTTCCAATGCTCTGCGTCGGCCTGCGCAAGGTGAATACAGAACGTCCGGGTATTCGTTACCACGTTCCGGCGTGGTAACGAGGAGATGAAAGGTTATACATAAAGCTTATGCCTGTTTTAAAAGAAATGGATAACTCTTTTTCTCTGCTTATCGCTGAAGATAATCTTCCCTCAAGAATGCTTATTGAAAAGGTGCTCTTATCCGAAGGATATGGAGTTACTTCGGTAGAAAATGGCCGTGATGCACTGGAAAGATTGAAAAAACAGTTTTTTCCAATAATTATAACCGATTGGGAGATGCCGGAGATGAATGGCCTGGAACTTTGCAGGGCTGTCAGGGCCAGGAATTTTGCAAGATATACTTTTATCATACTTGTGACAGCTAATGATGCAAAGGCGCAGATAATTGAAGGATTGGAGGCCGGCGCAGATGATTATATTACCAAGCCGTTTAACAGGGCCGAACTTATAGCGAGAATCAATACGGGAAAACGCATAATTAAATTAGAGAGATCACTTTTAAAGGCTAATGAAGAGATCAGGATATTATCTATTACCGATCCACTTACACAGGTCTACAACAGAGGTTATATGTCCAAAAGAATGACTCAGGAAATTAAAAGGGCAAAGAGATATAGACAACCTCTTTCATTGATTATCTGTGATATTGATCACTTCAAAAAGGTTAATGATTTATACGGGCATCATGCAGGAGATCTGGTACTTAAAGAATTTGCAGGTCGTTTAAAGGGATGTATTAGAGATGGGGCGGATTGGATCGCAAGGTATGGCGGAGAAGAATTTTTAATCGTTTTACCTGAGACGGATGTAAAAGGCGCAAGTAAGGCGGCAGAGAGATTTCGCCGCAGTGTTGCTGAAAAGACATTTAATATAGAAGAGAAAGAGATAAGAATTACAGCCAGTTTCGGCGTAGCCGGTTTTGGTTCGTCTGCGGATAATGAAGAAATCTCGTTTCAGTCTTTACTGTGCCGGTCGGATAAATGTCTCTATCAGGCAAAGGACGCAGGAAGAAACCGGATAGAAAGCATGCAGCCGTTTACAGGTTCAGGGTTCAGGATTAAAGGCAAAGAAGGCATTTAAAAACCGAAGTCCTCGTTACAAATGCCCATTTTACCAGGTAATTGCCAGTTTGGCTCCAAATTCCGGGTTAGAGCTGCCAAAGATGGCCCTCTTCTCGTAAATACGCATTCTTAATACGGTCCGGGGACAAGAATGGAACCTTATAAGCTCTGAACCTCTTTGAAGCCGTGAACTGTTACGAAAGCATGGAATCCTTATAAAGACATGAGTGTAATCTTATAAAAGATATAAGGAGCCAGGGAGTTAAACAGATGAAAAAAAAGATATTGGTAATCGACAATCACCCGGTCATGCTGCGGTTCATGACCAATCTCCTTTCAGTAAAAGAGCATCATGAGGTTGTGACTGCCGAAGATGGTCTTTCCGCCATCGACATATTAAAAGGATATACCCCGGAAGTGATATTCGTTGATCTGGTAATGCCCAATATCAATGGGGAGAAGCTCTGCCGGATCATTCGTAAAACACCGAAGCTTTCCGGTGTGAAAATTTTTGTTCTATCAGCTATAGCTGCTGAGACAAACATGAACTGTGCCGAGCTTGGGGTGGATGCCTTTATCGCAAAAGGGCCATTAAATAAAATGGCGAAGCATGTTCTTGCCGCCATGAATCAATCGTGTAATGAAACTCCTGATGAAATTGCAAATCAAGTGATCGGCCTTGAAGATATCTTTTCCCGGGAAATTACAAAGGAATTGCTCTCTGATAATACACATTTGCAAATCATCCTGGATAGTATGTCCGAAGGGATTTTAGAACTGACTCATGATGCAAGGATCGTATATGCCAATCCGCCTGCAGTTTCTTTGATCGGAGAACATCAAAAAAATATTCTGGCGTTGCATTTGCCCGATTTTTTTTCCGGGAATGACCGCCAAAAGATTCAAAGCATGCTTGATACGGCACATAACGCCTCACAGGTGGTTACAACTGATTCTCCTTTAAACATGAATAAAAAACTTGTTGAATTCAAGATCCTTCCGCTCGAAAAAGAAAAAGACAAAACCTTAATTATGCTGAGTGACGTAACTGAGCAAAAGCGCAGGGAAGCCCAGTTGCAACAGGCACAAAAGATGGAAGCTGTTGGCACTCTCGCTGCCGGTATTGCACATGACTTCAACAATCTCCTGATGGGTATCCAGGGCTATGCCTCTTTAATGCTGCTGAATATTGATGCCGGTTGTTCATATTATGAAATGTTAAAGAGTATTGAGAAACAGGTTAAAAGCGGGTCGAGACTGACGAGGCAGCTCCTTGGATATGCCAGGAAGGGCAAATATGAAGTCAGACTTATTAATCTGAATCAATTAGTGAATGATACCGCCGAGACTTTTGGCAGAACTAAAAAAAATATTATTATACACAAAGACCTTGCAAAAGGGCTTTATCCAATAGAGGCGGATGAGGAACAGATTGAGCAGGTCATGTTGAATCTCTTTATCAATGCAGCAGATGCTATGCCCGGAGGTGGTGAGATTTTTTTGCAGACCAGGAATACAACCGATAAAGAAATAAAAAGCGGGCTGTATAATAAAGCAAAGGCCGGGAATTACGTTATGTTGACCTTTGCCGACACAGGTACAGGAATGGATGAAAAGACAATGGAGCGGATCTATGATCCGTTTTTTACAACCAAAGAGATGGGTAGAGGCACAGGTCTCGGTCTTGCCTCTACATACGGCATTATCAAGGGACATGGGGGGTATATTGATGTGGCTTCCGAAATGGGCATTAACACGACTTTTAAAATTTACCTTCCTGTCAAAGAAAAACATTCTAAAGAAAAATCCACAAAGGTTTTGAAGCATAATGGAATCCATAAAATAAGGGGGACAATTCTACTGGTTGATGACGAAGAAGTAGTAAGAGATGTAACCCTGAATATGCTGAAAATAATGGGTCTTAATGTCATTACGGCAATGGATGGTAAAGAGGCTGTGGAAATTTATCAAAAAAAACAAACGGATATCGATCTAATTATGCTGGATATGGTTATGCCGTCTATGGGGGGCAGTGAAGCCTTTGACCGGTTGAAAAAGATCAATCCGGATATAAAGGTCATCCTTTTAAGCGGATACAGTATTAACAGTGAAGCAGCGGAAATATTGAAACGTGGATGTAACGGTTTTCTCCAGAAACCATTCACAGTAAAGGAATTATCTCAAAAGATATTGGATATACTGGATAAAAACGGGTATTCACAGGGAAACAGGAACTGATGCGGGAATCCCTTATAAGATTCCGTGAAGGGAGTAAAGGTGACAAAAAATTCTGAGGAAAGAAAACCGGTTGAGGATAGCGAAATCAAAGACAGGGATAAAGCGTCCGAGAATCTAAAAATCCTCATAGTTGAGGATGAAGCAAATATGCGTAAATCGACAGTCAGGCTCATCAAGAGAAAAATGCCTGCTGCAAAGGTGATCTATGCTGAGAACGGAATCGATGCGTCTTCCAAACTGGAAAACTTTATACCGGATTTGATATTGGTTGATATTATGATGCCCTGGATGCATGGCGAAAGATTCATTCGCTATGTCCGTAATACAGATCGTTATTCCAAAACCAGGATAATAGCAATTACAGGCCTCAGTGAAGATGATCTTCGGGTTGACGCAGTAAAGGATGCAGGCGCTGACAGAGTTGTATATAAACCCTGGGAAGATGAGGAACTGGTTTCGGCAATTAAACAGACCTTTATTGGATCCTCATCATAGGAGGCTGTTCGAGAATAGCAATTTTTTTCAAAATCAAGGCTTGCTCAAAAAATTACCGCAGACATATAGTTGATATTTCGAGGATAATTTTTTGAGCATAACGCAGAGTTTGGGAAAAAGGGCATTCCCGGACAGCCTCATAGAGGATTGCCGCTCCTTTTTAATGAGTGGCGTCGAGGTTATGGAATTTCCGGATATCTAATAATCACGCTATGGTTATGTTAAGGATACGCAAAAACCGTGTCAGCCTGATCTGAAAAAGAGGCTACCAACTTAAACCGGGTCACTTTCCGCTTTTTGGTGGATTCGCTTCGCTTAATCCACCCTGCACAGTTACGTTGGCAGCCGAAAAAGAAAGCCGTGTTTTACAATGATTCAGTTGTTATTAATATCCGGAAATCCTGCCCCGGAAATACTCAATAGTATTTATAAGCCCTTCCTGAAGTGTTGTTTTGGGATTCCAGTGCAGCGTTTTTTTTGCAAGTGTAATATCAGGTTTGCGCTGTAAAGGATCATCAAAAGGAAGGGGTTCATACTTGATTGTTGAATTGCTCTTTGTAAGATTGATAATCATTTCTGCAAGTTCATTTATGGTAAATTCTTCGGGATTTCCGATATTAACCGGCCCTGTAAAATCATCCGGCGTGTCCATAATCCTTATAAATACTTCTATAAGGTCATCAACATAACAGAATGATCGTGTTTGATTGCCATCTCCATAAACCGTTATCGGATTGTTTTGTAAGGCCTGAACAATAAAATTGCTCACAACCCGTCCGTCATTGGGGTGCATTCTCGGACCATATGTGTTAAAAATTCTTCCTACCTTTATCCGAAGTTTATGCTGACGATAATAATCAAAAAAAAGGGTTTCAGCGCATCTTTTTCCCTCATCATAGCAGGAACGATGGCCGATTGGATTAACATTGCCCCAGTATGTTTCAGGTTGCGGATGTATTGCCGGGTTCCCATACACTTCACTTGTTGACGCTTGAAACACTTTAGCTTTAATCCGTTTTGCCAGGCCAAGGACATTTATAGCTCCATGTACACTTGTCTTGGTCGTCTGGACAGGATCGAACTGATAATGGACTGGTGATGCAGGGCAGGCAAGATTATATATCTCATCAACTTCCACATATAATGGAAAAGTAATGTCGTGACGCATAATTTCGAAACCCGGGTTGCTCAAAAGATGCGAAATATTCTTTTTTGTACCGGTGAAAAAATTATCTACACACAACACATCATGTCTATCTTTAACTAAACGTTCACACAAATGTGATCCAAGAAATCCGGCGCCGCCCGTAACAAGAACCCTCTTCTGATTAAAAATCATTAACAACTCCTAAAAAATATATGTAATAGTTCAACAGGAATACGAAATTGACTGATTTTAGCAACATGCTGCTGATTGTCAAGAAAGAGCTGAACTTATAGGCATCCTTCATTTTTAGGTAAAAGTAGTTGACACTTTTATTGGAACTAAAAATTGCAAACTGCAGAAGAGGCTTACAGCCTCTTAAATCAGCGGCAGGATGCCGCTGCCACTTTTCTGCCAAGTGTAAAGTAAAAATGAAGGATGCCAACGTATCTAATTATTAATACCGTTTATTAATACCGTAACCCTTCACGCTTGACAGTTGACGAAAACTGAAAACAATAATAGATTGTAAATATTACACAATTCGTCACCGTTCGCGGGTTCAAAGGTAGAAGGTTAATAGCTCAATATTCAGAGTAATAACTTATGGATTTCCGGGTATCCTTAAATAAGGTCAAAAAATAGTTTACAGTTTGAACGTTTCTCATTCCCACACTCCGGCGTGGGAATGCATACCATAAGGGTTTCAACGCTTTTGAATGGGAACCAGATGAAAAACAACATCTACAAAACGTAAATCAGGTTTAAAGGATACCCGTTTTTCTAATTTCAACGTTCCGTAAACATTTACCTTTTTCTTTGACCCTGAACCTTCAACCTGTGAACGCTTACAATAGAGGGCTGCCAACATAACTTTGCAGGGTGGATTAAACAAAGCAAATCCGCCAAAAAGCGGAAAGTCTCCCGCTTTAAGTAGCCCAATAGTGAAAACAATTTCAGGGTTTTCGTTCAGTCAATATTTAATTAACAGGCCTTTGATGCGCTGGTCAGATTATTAAGGAAGGTCAAAAAGATGAAATACTATCCGGTTTTTTTAGCGCTTGAGGGTAAAAATGCGCTTGTCGTAGGAGGAGGAAAGGTAGCCCGGAGGAAAGTCGAAACTCTTGTTGAATATGGCGCCTTAGTTCAAATTATAAGCATGGAATTAACCGACGGACTTAAAAAATTAGTTGAAGATGGTAAGATAATACACCTTGGCACAAAGTTCGAAGACCACTTGATGGATGGGATATTCCTGGTAATTGCCGCTACTGATGATCATGAATTCAATCACAAAATCAGCGAGAGCGCAAGGAGGAAGGGCCTGCTTATAAATGCGGTTGACCAGCCTGCTGACTGCGATTTCATTGTACCTTCCATTGTAAAAAGAGGAGACCTCCAAATTGCAATATCCACCTCCGGAAAAAGCCCGGCGCTTGCAAAAAAAATAAGGAAAGAATTAGAAACACAGTTCGGAGATGAATACGAATCTTTTCTATATCTTATGGGCCGGTTGCGCAAGGAAATACTGAAAAAGGAATACCCACAGGATGAAAACATGCGAATCTTTCAGGAAATTGTTAATTCCGGCATACTAACTGCCCTCACAAAGAAAAACATGGATGATGTCGAATTAATCTTAAAACGCATCCTCCCGCAGGACCTGTCATCAGGGCATTTTATATAACCTAAATCCTGCAAGCGTCGAGTTTGCCGAAGACCTGCCTGCTGCAGGCAGGTGCAAGGCGGCAAGGACGCAGA
>JAGGXA010000081.1 GCA_021163285.1 Deltaproteobacteria bacterium
CCCTGAATGCTATCAGTGCTATTTTATCCCTTTTTTGATAAGCATCAAGAAGAAGAGAGAGAATAGCCCCTTTTGTTTCAATCATTCGTTTTCCGGCTCCCATGGAACCGCTGGCATCCACAACAAAGACAATAAAATTTCCGATTCTTTTTTCTCTTATTTTTTCACGAATATCGCTTTCCTCAATGGCAATGGCTACGCCTTCTATTTTTCTTTGTTTCTGATAAGGGGCTGCAGCCCTTATAGTAGCATCCAGAGCCAGATCACTGGTCTTGCGCTGCATTGTGCTCATGATATATCTGCCGGCTTTCGAGGATGACCTTGTCCGGCTTCTTCGACCCGAACCTTTCCGGAGCATCCGGTCCCTTTCCATCTGAATTCTTTTTACCTTAAAAGTCTCCCCCACCTGGAAAACCATCTCAAGCGGCTGCCCCGCAGGCTTTCCCTTTTCCGGTTCTTCTTTATCTTTTTCCTCTCCTTTTCCCTCCTCTTCCTTTTTTCCTTCGTCAGTCTTTTGCTGATTTCGGGTTTCCGATTTTTCTTCTCCTTTTTCAGGCTCTTTTTCTTCCTCCTGAGGAACCGGCGGATCTTCTTTTTTTTCTTCCTTTTCTTCAGGCTGATGCTGAGGTGGAGAAGGCGGCATCCTTACACGATGAAGCAGCACAAGATCAGCGGCTTCATTAATCTCTTTTTCGGTTACCTCTTCTCTATTTTCACAGGATGCTATGGCAATGGCTGTTTTTCTCATAATAATATCTGCCCGGTGACCGGCCACAAAAGCATCTAATGCAAGTTTTGAGCAGAGCTTCACCATTTCTTCTGAAATTTTTACATGGAAAAGTCTCTGCCTGGCATCTATAATTTTCCGGCAAAGTCTGTCCTGAGAATTTTTATACCCTGCTATAAAATCAGAGCTGTTTTTATCAAAATTTTCTCTTTGTTTGATCAGCCGGATTCTTTTAACCGGGTCTTTTATTCCTTCAACCTGAATGCACATACCAAACCTGTCGAGGAGTTGCGGCCGCAGTTCCCCCTCCTCAGGGTTCATGGTTCCGATGAGGATAAATTCAGATCTGTGCATGTAGGAAACTCCTTCCCGCTCGACAATATTTGTTCCCATACCTGCGGCATCAAGAATAACATCCACAATATGATCATCTAATAAATTGACTTCATCAATATAAAGAATTCCCCTGTGGGCTGCGGCTAACAGGCCGGGTGTAAAACGCGTTTCCCCTTTTTTTACTGCATGTTCAAAATCAAGACTCCCCAATACCCTGTCTTCAGTGGCGCCAAGGGGAAGATCTACAACCTTTATCTTTCTTTTTATCACAGGAAGTCTGATGCCCTGTTTTATTTTTTTTCTGCATTCGGGGCACAGGTATTCATATTTATGGGGATCGCAATTAAACGGGCATCCGGCAACGGTTTCGATCTCCGGTAAAATAGCGGTCAGGGCCCGCACTGCGGTCGATTTTGCAGTTCCTTTTTCCCCTCTGATCAAAAGTCCTCCTATAGAGGGACAAACTGCGTTTAAAATAAGAGCCCGGGTCATTTTTTCCTGGCCCACAATGGCCGAAAACGGATAAATTTTTCTTTTTGTCCAGTCCAAGATATTACCTTTTTTTAAAGTAGGGGTGGATTCCATATCCGCCCCATCATACTATTTAAAAAAATAGAGCGAAGCGATTCATTAACTCTATGCATTTTAAACTTTAGGCATTTTAGGCGCTTTTTTCATGAGAAATAATCCCAGTTATCTTTTCTTCTTCCACGCCCTGTTTCTGGAACGGTTTTCTCCGCATCCTGTGCTGAAGGGCCATGCCCGCCGCTGTCTGTACATCCTCTTTGAAGACTTCTTTTCGTCCATCCAGGGCGGCCAGTGTCCTGGCCGCCTTCATCATTATAATATCCGCGCGATGACCGTCCACATTCATCTCAATGGCGATCTGTACGATCAGACGCAGCATATCATCGGAAACGGCAGTTTCTTTTAAAAGTTTTTTGGCGAGAATAATGGCATTTGTGAGTTCTTCTTCCTCTTTTTTCCAGACAGAAAGAAATCCTGAAGGATCATTTTCGTAAAATGCCCTTCTTTTTACGACCTCCACCCTTTGATCAATATCCGTTATTCCTTCAATATGAACACACAGCCCGAAACGGTCGAGAAGCTGGGGCCGCAATTCCCCTTCTTCAGGGTTCATTGTCCCGATAAGGATAAATTCAGCGGGGTGAGAGTATGAAATGCCTTCTCTTTCTATGGTATTTACACCCATTGCAGCGGAATCAAGGAGAACATCGACGATATGGTCGTCAAGGAGATTCACTTCATCCACATAGAGGATTCCCCTGTTTGCCTCCGCCAGAATCCCGGGCTCGAACCGTTTTTCCCCCTTTTTTATTGCGCGCTCTATATCAAGGGCGCCGACAACCCTGTCTTCGGTTGAACCAACAGGAAGTTCAACCACCCTTGTTTTTCTCTTTTTGACAGGGAGATTTTCACTTTTTTCAAGACGCTCCATACACTCCTGGCACATGCTTTCTTTCTTGTGAGGATCGCATCCGAATTTGCAGTCGGCCAGCACCTCTATTTCCGGCAAAAGGGCTGCCAGCGCCCGCACTGCGGTAGACTTTGCGGTGCCCTTTTCCCCACGGATTAAAACCCCGCCTAATTTCGGATTGACGGCATTTAGAATAAGGGCTTTTTTCATTGTTTCCTGACCGACAATGGCCGTAAAAGGATAAGTTATATTTTTATTTTTCATTTTTTCTCCTGAATCTAAAATTCGATTTCCATGCCGAGCTACAAGCGCCGCAATTGCCCGGATAACCCCGATAGATATAATAATCAAAATCAGTTAAAATTCACGGATTAGGACTCTGCAAAAGCCCTTATGGCGGCAGCCATTTTTTTCATTTTGTCATCAAATGATCATCAATGTTAAAATCTGATCTGTCCGCCCACTCTTTAACGCCGGTTTTTGTCATTATATCAACGCTGCCGCCCTGGAATTCTCCCTCGATATCCTCCATTTTTTCTTCTATCCAGCCTTCGATCTCCAGATACTGTTCCTTTAAATCCTTTAACACCTGCGGGTCGGTTTTCCACAAACCATGCTGTTCCGCCTCCAAAAATCTGCGTGCAAGCTCTTCAAGCGCCCAGGGATTATTTTGTTCATAAAACGCCCGCATCTCTTTATCAAGGAGATGTTTTTTTGTAAGCTCATCAAAAATCCAGTCATCTACAACATCTGATGTGGCATCCCACCCGTAAACCGATGCCGCCTTATGCGCCATGTCCTGCGCGCCTTTGTAGTTGTGCTTTTTCATGCCGTCAATCCACTGTGGGTTTAGCAGCTTAACTCTGACAACCCGTTCTATCTCCTCGCTTAATTCACGCACTTTCGGGTTTCCGGTTTTTTTCAAAATTGTATTACCTCCCTTAAAAAATGCCTGAAGTCCCTAAATTGAGCTAAAGCGCCTAAAGTTAATGAATCGCTTATCTCTATCATTTTTGTATAAAATTGGACATCCTTCATCTGTCGTTGACACTTTTGAAACAACAATGGGACACAGAGGCACACAGATAGGTTTATTTGTTAAAAGAAGTGTAAAGTACTTTTGAAGTGATATGAAGAATGCCTAAAATTGGTATAAATACCTTAATGTCAGGCACGTTACAAATACCTTCTTATCTCATAGAACCATCTCAAACCCGATATGTACAGTGCCTCTCCGACATGCAAGGTTTCTATATTCCAGCTCTGTGAGCTATTATCATTAAGCCCGTGAACGGTTACTCATACCAGTTCTTACCCATAAAAAAAGCCAAGAATGCTCATCCGAATTTCACTCCGATCTTGCCTTCTTGGCTTACGATATTATTATGCTGAATTTAACATAGCGCCTGAACGAAAAATCCTGATTTTCGTTCGGGCGCTAAGGGTATACACACTAACTTATGTCTGTTTGATAAACATTTTTAAAAGCGCAATTTCTTATTGCGTATTGACAATACGTATTTAGATGGGTAACGGATTTTTGTCAAGAGAAATATTTCACAATATTAAACTTATGGAGTCTTTCCAGGTTCGGGAATACTTATGGGGTAAAACTCCACCGCAGATAAGATGAGCCAGGACGTCTTTAGTATTGAAGAAAAGATTCCATGATACTGCAACTCCGTAATTATTTTTAATGATGGTCTATATGGTTAAATTTTGGTTGACAATATATCTGAGAGTTGATTATTATTACCTGAATTGCAGTAAGAAGCTGCTTTTATCATTAAATAAAAAATAGTAGACTCAGTTTTAAAACGTTTCAGTTTGTTCAACGTCGAGTCTGCCTGCCGCGGGTGCGGCGCAGGCTCAAAGACCGTGCGGATAAAGCGCAGATTTCGATATGTGCGTTTTGAAACCGGCTCAGGAATATAAGTAAGTTAGTTAAGCCAGGAAGGTTTAAAAAAGGTCAAAAATGGCCTTATAATCTTTCTGGCTTTTTTTGTTTTCGGGAACAGATAATTATTTGGACTATGTACACAAACAGGGACAATTTAGAAAAGCTCTCGTTTCAACGCTCTGAGTGGGAATGCATACCAAACGGGCATCAACTGCCACTGCCCTTGTAGTTGTATAAGGCTGTACTGCCCGGCTTGTGTCTGTGGCCGGTTTTTGTAACCGTTCACGTGTTTAAATATTCCGGATTTTTTATTATAAGGAGATTCAGAAAATGAGACAAAGTATTAAAAAAAGAAGCTTATCAGTCATAACCATATGTATATTCTGTCTGTTTTTTGCATATGCAGGCCACGCGGAAGAAGAAAAGAAGAATGATTTGATGGCCGGCGATGAAAAGAGCGATGTATATGTGTTGGAAGACATCACAGTTACGGGCGAATTGATCCGTCCGACCAAACAAACGGGCGATTCCCTTTATACAGGAACATCTGTAACCAAAAAAGGAATCGAACTTATGGGCACACCTGCCAAAACAAGCGTTTATAATGTATTGGATATTATCCCGGGTCTTAATGTAGAAAGTAAAGACCCTTACGGGCTGAGCGGCACAGACATACGTATAAGGGGGGCGAAAGGATACTA
>JAGGXA010000206.1 GCA_021163285.1 Deltaproteobacteria bacterium
GGAGACTACGTCTATTACATGGAAGCTGTCCTTTTTTTTGAGGGCAGGGGCCAGAGATTCAAGAACATTCTCAATATATTTATTGGCGAATTTTCCGTCAGAACGGCTCGGAGTCGGCACAATAATAAGAGTTATTTCCGAATTACTTATGGCTTCGCAGGCATTATCCGTCACAGTCAGATTATCCCATGACTTTCCCAAAAACTCTTCAAGGCCAGGTTCATCAATTGGGCATTGTTTCAGGCGCAAATGATCCAGAACGTGCTGATTTGTGTCAACGCCGATCACTCGATGCCCTTTAGATGCAAAACATGCGGCGGTGCAAAGACCCAATTTACCTAATCCGATTACTGATATGTTCATTTGCCAACAGTCCACTTAACTCCGGTTCATATAAATTTATAGGTCATGCTGTCATTCAAGATTACCTGTTCGTATATCTCATTATGGGGCTGGTAGGTACATCTGGGGCATTCATCGGCCACGCTGATGCTGTCATGTATCTTCCAGTGACGCTTTCCACCCCAGAGCTGATCTATCTTTTCAACATCCTTGATATCTGTAGCGAGTTCCACCTTTCCGTCCCCTCGTCTATCACAGCAAAGCCCGAAGACAAAAGCATCTTTGGGCGTATCTTTTTCGCTGGGCGGCATAAATACGGCAGTCATAAAAATAGAGTAGCATTTTTCAAAATAGTTTGAAGGCTCAAACTGGGAATTGAATTTATGGGTGACTCCATACACGCCGAATGTCTCGTCATCCAGATCCATTGCCTTTGTAATCTGCTCCTGAAACAGGGTGATTTCATCAGGGGTAAACATAATCTGCTTCTCTGTACCTATCTTATCCCAGGTTGTGCCTGCGGGCCTGAAATGGATATTCTTGCATCCAATCTCCTTGGCCAGTTTTGCGGCCTGATAGACTTCGCCGATATTATCTTTGTATAAAAGATATTTATAGCTCACACCATAAGCAGGGTGTTTCAAACCCAACCGGCTGTTCTGTCTTTTGGCATAGTCAACCAGAATAGCTATACTTTCGATAATCCTGTCAAAATATTTCTTGTCAGGTCTGAGCCCTTTTAGCTTGTCAAATGTCTTTGAAGCGCCGGCATCCATTGATACTCCTACCCAAGTGCACTGTGACAGGGCATCAATATTTTCAATTAAATGGGAGCCATTGGTAACAATGCCGACCTCTATTTCATTGGCTATAAGCCTGTCAATAAAGTCTCCTGTTGCCGGATTCAGAAGCGGTTCACCGCCACCGGCCACACAGACCGACTCAACACCGGGCTTAAATCCGGAATTGCCCTGTCCCCAGCGAGGTAAAAAATCGGCCAGCTCCGTTAATATTTTTTTTGACAAGGCTCTTTTTCTCTTTTCCATTATAAACTCTGCATTGCACCATACACAGTTGAAATTACAGACATTGGTTGGATCTACCGTCACAAGAACCGGCGGCGGTATTGGCCGCCCCCGTTTTATCCTGCGCCACCTGTCAACATGAGAAAGGAGTTTATAGCTGTTAAATGGATTCCATTTTTTACTTGGATTCCATTCCCGGGACTTTTCATGTACTTTTTCTACGTTATTGGATATCTCTTGCCGCTTTTTTTGCAAGGAAACCGCTTCCATTGGTTCACCCCATAAATTATTCGGGTTTTGCCGTTACGCACAAATGCCACCCCCAACCTTGCTCCATCCAGCGAAAGACCAGCGCCGGCAGCAAACGAAAATACCATACTTTTTTATATCTGTATTGGACATAGTCGCTGATTTTATACGGAAAAATATGATCAACTTTCGTGTTTATAATTTCGAAACCTTTCAGCAATTTTTCAACAGACTTTTTTGTATATGCATAAGTCACCGGACATCCTGTCTGAGCCTCTGAATGTCTTGCAACCAATTTGTCTAATTTCCAGAATGCCCCCCTGCCATAGCTGATCATGATCCCAAAAACCTTCCAGGAATTGCGGTGATAGACCATGATTTTAAAGATACTGTCAGAATCCATATACCGACGGATTTGCTCAATAACATTATGTGGATGCGGAGTGTGATGAATTACCCCAAATGAATAAACAAGATCATAACGCTCCATGGGCACAACCGATGTCAGTTCTTCAGCATTTGACTGATAAAACCGGATATTATCAAATCCAAAGACCATTGCCCTTTTGCGCGCTATTTCAAGAGAATAACTGGAGAGATCTACGGCTGTCACGTCAGCTCCTGCGCGCGCAAAATTCATGGTATCTGTACCTATGCCGCACCCGATTTCCAGGACTTTTTTACCTTTCCATCTTGAAAATTCTGCAAATCCCGGGATGTGAGGCTCTACAAAATACTTCCGGGCCTCCACCTCATCAAAATATTCTTTTGTTCCTGTATCTTTTAAAGAATGCCGGACATTGCATGGCCGTGAATCCCAATAATCACGCACCTGTTCAATCCCAATATTTTTAAAAGCATTATTTGCCACAAGAACCTCTAAAAAAATAGGGCCTGACCTTTAATTTATAGTTTGATGTATTATTTGAGCTGCGAATGAACAATATTTACACAAATATGGTAGGGGACGTTGCCGCCATTTCACTATTCTTGAGTTAAATCCCGTACCGTACAGACATCTCCTATTTTTGCTGCTATCCCCTTTATAATATCCTTAATCCCGGCAAGAGGCAGGGCATCTAATCCAACTCAGTCCCCCATCCTCTCAAAATACCTGTTAACTTCCGCCCTTACAACCTCTGTCACTCTAACCGCAAGAAAGATTAACCCTGTCCGTTCGTTCATCCCCAGGCCCCCGACTTCCGGCATCTATCCATTTCCCGTCTTGAGAAGAGCGCTAACTTCTTGAATGCTTGAAAGTCAGTTTTCCATATTCATAGTTATACCATTCAGCCACAAATGAGCACAAACTTAGCGCCCTTCGGGCTGACTTTTTTGACAGGATTCACAGGATGATCAGAATGCGAGAAAAGAAGAAAAACAAAACATGTAAATACCGTTAATCATGTCAAAGAGATTATTATTTTTGTCAACAAAGTTAAAAATTAACTTTAACTTTAAACGAGCAACTTATATGCCAGAAAAGATAAGTGCACAAATACGCATTAAAACCAGTTAGTTATGCCAAGATGGCACGGAAATAATACTTGAAGGCAGGAAAAAAAAGGCCAGGATTTTGACGTACGGGCAGGAAAAACACGACCCTGGCAAGAGCTGGAAGGTAGAAGCTCAAAGCTGAAAGCCTGTTTGAAACTCCCTACAGCAAGCTACGTGTAAAACAAATGAACAAATGGAACAAATGGGATCAAGTCCATGTTTGACCCTTGATGATAAAAGAGAAGGGTTAAACATTGATTTTATACTGATTATATCGGATTTTGGGGAGGTTGCAGCCACTTAATACCTAAATCCTGCAAGCGTCGAGTTTGCCGAAGACCTGCCTGCTGCAGGCAGGTGCAAGGCGGCAAGGGCGCAGACGTACTACGATAC
>JAGGXA010000229.1 GCA_021163285.1 Deltaproteobacteria bacterium
GTGACAAAGATCTCAATCTACGAATGTCGGCGCGCCTTGAAGCGCCTAGGAATAAAGGAGGAATCTCCGGGGGAAGACGCGAAAACAGAAGTAGATGATCCCTCGATAGAACGGGATCGTCGGATTATTGGGATGTGGCGCCGGCGCCCTGGTTACGGGCCGAGCCGGATTCGCAATATGCTCAAGCATGGAGGCTTTAAGGTCAGCTTCTTCTGTTATAACCGCAGTTAGCAGCCGTACAGCAATAAATGTCCCGGATCCTGCCCATCCTGAACATTTATATTCGAATTGAGCGTTCTCATATCCTGGTTTTCCGGCAATCTTTCGCCAAGATTGTCTTTCTAACAGGGCAGCGAGGCCCCTGAGGTTGACCTTGATCAGGTATTGACAGCTTCTTGACTCAAGCAAATCCGGCAGCGCTCCATCAAAAAAGGCGCTATCATCAGCTCGAACGAACACTTTCCAACCCCGCTTGGGCATCCTGCCGCTGATTTAAGAGGCTACAAGCCTCTTCTACAATTTACAATTTTTAGTTCCAATAATTCTGAAAAGGGAAGATTATTAAATAATAAAGATGATAAATTAGCAACAACAGAAGATGTTTTAAAACCAACAAGCGCCAGTTGGACGACGGTCTACAATGGTCTGATCTCTGAAATCAAGCCAGGACACTATCCACCCAAAACATTGAAATCTTATAGATCGTGGGTCAGACATTTACAAAATTATACACGCTGTAAAGATCCCCGGTTGTTATCGACCGCTGACGTAAAAGAATTTTTGACCTTTCTTGCTGTAAAAAGAAATGTGTCTGCCTTATACCGGAATCAGGCATTCAACACCTTCTTATTCCTTTTCAAAAATGTCCTCAAAAAGGATTTTTGGAGAAATCAAAATGGTAAAACTATTGTACAGGTGCGGCTTCCACCTGTTTGAATGTATGAATCTGAGGGTGGGCTGTCTCAATTTTGATACCGGCATCTTAACTGCTCATGATGAAAAAGGGAAAAAAGACAGGACAGTTCCCCTGCCTGAAGCACTGATTCCGGAATTGAAAGACTACCTTCAAACGGTAATTAATCTGCACCAGCAGGATATTGATTTAAGGTATGGCGGAACCTTTCTCCCTGATTCATTGAGCAAAAAATACAAAAATGCGGCAAAAGAACTGGCCCGGCGGTGGCTCTTTCCGGCAAAGACATTAACCTTTGTTCCTTAAGGCGCAAGCCCTAAGCCCCTGAAAGACTTATTATAGCAAAGGCCTCTATACCTTCCTTCCTGCCACAAAAACCGAGTCCTTCCGTGGTTGTTGCCTTAATGTTGATTTGACTTTTGTTCGCATCAAGCGCCTCTGCCATTTTTTCTCTCATTGACGGTATATAAGGAGCAAGCTTTGGGCTTTCTGCAACCACCGTAGCGTCGAGATTATTGAGATATAAACCATCACGCCTGGCCATGGTTGTTACCTGCGTCAACATTAAAAGGCTGGATATACCCTTCAAAGCCGGATCGGAATCAGGGAAGTGCCTGCCTATATCGCCCCTTCCAAGGGCGCCTGTTATGGCATCAATCACTGCATGAATAAGGACATCTGCGTCAGAATGTCCTAACAGTCCTTTCTTGTTGGGAATCTCAACCCCCCCAAGGATCAGGCTGCGGCCATCAACCAGTTGATGCGCATCATATCCAAAACCGACTCGGAACAAAATCTCCACTTATGACCCTATTATTGTTGACAGCTACTGCAATTACTACTTGAACAGGATGAACATCCTGTTGACGCGGAAGATGAAGCGACCTTTCCTCCACACTTGAAACCGCAGATCGAAATAATACGTTCAAGGTCTTTTCCATTACACTCAGGGCAGTCCCCTTTATCATTATTACCAATGAGAAGCATCTCAAATTCTTTACCGCATTTCAAACATTTATACTCATAGATAGGCATTTTTCCCCCTTACCCGGCCCCCGGCCTCTGGTTGATTGCAATACGGTTTAGTTCTTCCTTAACCGCTGCAGCTAATAATGGGAACATGATCTCATGGTGGCCAACCAGATTGTATCCCTTTCCCCCTTCGAGAGTGGGCCGGTGCACCACGTTTGTTATTGATCTGTACTGTTTAATAAAATCCATATTTACCGTGGTAAAGTCTGTTACCGTATATCCCAGATTCCTTACAAGACTAATTGCCTTTAAAAAGACCTCCGGCAAGATTACCGCTGAGCCGAGGTTTATAAATACCCCTTGATCCAGCATGGAGACTAACCGGGCAAATATCCTGAAATCCAGGTGGGATGTCTTGCCGATGGATGCGCCATCCGCATTGGGATGAAAATGTATGATATCGGTCCCTATGGCTACATGTACAGTTACTGGTATATCAAGTTCATAAGCCGTTGCAAGGAGACTTTTCCGGGTATAGGGGAAACCCTCCCTGATTAGCATTCCGCCGACAGCTCTCCCGAGACCCAGACCCTTTTCGGCCCCTTCTGCAATGGCGGCATTCAGAAATTTTCCGGTTTCTTCGGCCATACCAAAATTCCCTTTACCGATTTCATTAGCCACATCTTCCGAGGTATTGCCGATCATGGCGATTTCCGCGTCATGGATGATACCTGCCCCATTCATGGCTATCCCGCTAATGATGCCCTGGTTTAATAGATCTAAAATAATGGGATTTAGTCCAACCTTTATAACATGGGCGCCCATAGCGAGGATAATTATCCTGTTTGACGCAACAGCTTTTGTTATACGTTCAACTATTTCTTTAAGGTCGTTTCCCGCAAGAATCCCGGGCAATCCTGCCAGCCAGTCGCTTACAGACCCTCCCGGCTCCCATGGTTTGCCAAAGTCATCAATGTTTACCATGCTTCTTCTCTTGCCTAAGGGGTAAGACTTTACACGTTCCAGCGTTATGGGAGTTAATTCCGACATGGTAAATTCCTAATTTAGCGCCTGAACCAAAACTGCTTATTTCCCCAATTTCTGCGTCAGGCTAAAATTTTAATCCTCAAAATACTTAATGTATTCCTGCGGTTAAGCCTGATTTGAAATTAGGTCGCCTTCCTTGATCCTGGAAAAACATTCTAATTTTAGTTCGAGCGCTATTTAACTGTTAATTGCCTCTGAAAAAGAATGTAATCAACAAGATGGCACAATATATGCCCTGCAAGGATATGTGCCTCCTGAATCCTGGCAGTTGAATGACTCTCCGTTATCAGGGCCAGATCAGCCAGCTCAAAGAGTTTTCCGCCATCACCCCCTGAAAATCCAACCGTGTATAAACCCTGATTGCAAGCATCCCTGACTGCAGAAAGAACGTTCTTTGAGTTTCCGCTGGTACTGATGGCGAGAAGGACATCTCCTTTCATTCCAAACGCTTTAACCTGTTTGGAAAAAATATCATTAAAAGAATAATCATTCCCTATGCTGGTTATAATTGAGCTATCAGTTGTAAGCGCAAGTGCGGGGAGAGGAGGACGTTCAAGCCTGTATCGATTAATAAATTCAGCGGCAATATGTTGAGCATCGGCCGCGCTTCCTCCATTCCCGCAGATCAATAATTTGCAATCGCTCGTAAATGCCAGGGCAACTTTTTCGGCAAAGAAGATAAGCTTGGAAATATTTTTGCGAATAAAATCTTCCTTGACCTTTATACTGTCCGCAAGAATTTTTTCAATAATATCTTTCAATTGGAACCTCTACGGGCTCGGGTCCATACATTTGACACGTTTTTATGCCAAATGTGTAGATCTGGCCCCTACTATGTGGATGGTCAAATAATTGAGGCATCCTCTAATAATGCAAGATTCATAATGGCCTCTGCCACTATCTTCAAATCTTTTTCCTGCATGGTCCTTGGATCTAAAAATATCTTTTCTTTTTCTGTTTTTGTTATTATGGGCGGGTCATAAGATCTTAACCATAGTTCTATAAATCGGGATGAAAGCCTCAAGGGTTTAAGACAGATTAAACGGCTTGGCAATTCCAGAAGGGGGAGCGCCCCTCCGCCTACTTTTGATGCTCCATCTTCCGATTCGACAGAAAAATTCCGGCCCTTGAGTTCACCTGTTAGTTTAAGCAGACGCTCAGCTTTTTTTACCATGGCATGGTATGGGGCGCAAATCATCCTGAGGGTGGGAATCTCTTTGATGGCGGCCCTTTCATCCCTGTAGATTCTTAATGTCTCCTCAAGGGCGAGGAGTGTCAATTTATCTATTCTCAGCGCCCTGTTGAGCTGATTTTTTTTGATTGCGTCAACCAGGACTTTTTGTCCTAAAATGATTCCTGCCTGCGGACCGCCAAGCATTTTGTCCCCGCTGAATGTGACAAGGCTTGCTCCGCTGGAAAGGGAATCCTGAACAGTCGGTTCCTTAGTCAAACCATAATTTGAAAAATCTATGAAACACCCGCTTCCCAGATCCTCAATGACCGGAATATCAAATCTCCTGCCAAGTTTCGCAAGATCAGAAAGGGGAACTTCTTCAGTAAAGCCGACAACCTGGAAATTACTTGTATGTACCTTTAACAGCAGGGCCGTTTCAGGGCCTATTGCCTCCTCATAATCCCGTAAGTGTGTTTTGTTGGTTGTCCCTACCTCTACCATCCTGGCCCCGCTTTTTTGCATGACATCAGGAATGCGAAAGGAACCTCCTATTTCCACGAGCTGTCCGCGAGAAATGATCACTTCACGTCCTTTTGCCAGGGTATCAAGCACGATAAAAACTGCAGCCGCATTATTGTTGACTATCATGGCCGCCTCTGCCGAAGTCAATTCCTTTAAAATACCCTCTACATGCGTGTACCTGCTTCCCCTCCGGCCCCGCTCAAGATCATATTCCAGGTTGCTGTACCCGCCTCCAAGCGCCCTGAATTTATTTAAGACTTTTTCGGCCATTACAGACCGTCCCAGGTTGGTATGAACAACCACGCCTGTTGCATTTATCACCGGCTTCAGGCTCGGTCTGGATATTAGCGCCAGCCTTTTCACTGTCAGGCCTGCAACCTGTTCAATCTCAGGCATTGCCCCTTTTTCAACAATATCCCCTTTCAGTATCTTAGACCTTAACTCATCAAGAACCTGATTAATTGATATTATAATCAGGGTCCTTGGATAAGCGGCCGAAACATCCTTTAAACTCCGGCTCATCAATAACCTGTCTACTGAAGGTATATTTTTAAATAGCTCCTGCTTGGTGTTAGTTGCCACTTATATTTCTCCTGAGAGGCTGTCCGGAAATGCCCTTTTCCCCAAACTCTGCGTTATACTCAAAAAATTATACTCGGAGATAAACGAGCTTGCGAGCCTCCGATATTAATCATATGCCTGCGGTAATTTTTGTTCGCATATCCTGATTTTGGAAAAAATTGCTATTCCCGGACAGCCTCCCGGCAAGACCCATGGTAAGGGACTGAAAAAAAAGGGTTAGCAGTAATAACGGCTAACCCCTTAAAATTGTCTGGCGTCCCCAACCGGATTTGAACCGGTGTTGCCGGCGTGAAAGGCCGGTGTCCTGGACCAGGCTAGACGATGGGGACATTTTTCTTGCAATACACCTGACATCCCAAGTCTACTCAACGATTGTTTTTAGCTTCAAGGGCTGTCCTGACCTTGCGAAAATTGCACATTTAAAATATTGGGCACTATCTCAGTTCGGCCAAATGGTATATAATTTAATTATTGGGCCGTGCGAGAATTGAACTCACGACCAACGGATTAAAAGTCCGGTGCTCTACCTAGCTGAGCTAACGGCCCACATTAAAAAGAAGTTTATATCACTTTCTAAATGCTATGTCAAAATGTTTTTTGTTTATCTGAATATTTATACCTGAACGAAAACATTATTAATCAAAATAAAACAAGGCATCCTTCATTTGCGGTTTACACTTTCTTGATGTTCGTTCTTGCCTCGTTCCCACGCTGGAGCGTGGGAACGAGAAATAGCATTTTACCTAAAACCTGCAAGCGTCGAGTTTGCCGAAGACCTGCCTGCTGCAGGCAGGTGCAAGGCGGCAAGGGCGCAGACGTACTACGATACTTCA
>JAGGXA010000019.1 GCA_021163285.1 Deltaproteobacteria bacterium
ACATAAGATAATTTATATCTGATCTTTAACTGGCAGTCAAGGCAATAACTTATTTCATGGCACTACACGTAAAAATCAGCAAATCGACCCTTGAAATCATTGGCTTTTTTCGAAATTTGTGGGCAAAAACAACCTTTTTTACTGAAATCTTGTTAAACATGGGTTATACTTTTTGAAAGGCAGCCGACATATCCCGACCAAGGAAAGACTGCCTTCCTTTATTTTTACGTTCTATTGAACTAATTGCTTTTATTAAACCTGTAATTCTTTTTCTTCCTTCACCTCCTTTCAATTTTACCAATAAAAAAAGCCAGGAATGCTCATCCGGATTTCGCTCCAGTTTTACCTTCCTGGCTTACAATATTATACTAAATTTAAGTGTCTACACACGGACTTATGCCCGTTTGATAAACTTTTTTTTAGAAGCGCAATTTCTTATTGCGTATTAACAGACTTATTTAGATAGTTATTCAACTTTTATCAAGAGAAAAATTTCACAGCATAAAACTCATGGTATTGCTTTTCAAGTGAAGATTTGGGACGTTCCTGTTACTATTTACCGCCTTTTCAAAAGAGACCCCGTACTTCTTCAAGTTTCGCCTTGCCCATTCGAACTGCACGATTTAATCCTGTATTGTTTAAAGATTCAGCGCCATTGATTAACAGGCAAATTTGCCTTGACCGATTATTCTCAAGTATGCTCTTATATTTATTAGAGGATTATGTGTATATCAACAAACCCTAACCCGTATAAACCGGAATAGCGCCTAAGATAAACTAAAGTTTTAAGGTATCCTATTCAAAAACCGTGGTAAAATTCATTTTCAATTTACAAAAAGACTTTATTTACGGGCATCCTTCATTTTTACTTATACTTGGCAGAAAAGTGGCAGCGGCATCCTGCCGCTGATTTAAGAGACTATAAGCCTCTTCTGCAATTTACAATTTTTAGTTCCAATAAAAGTGTCAACTACTTTTACCTCAAAATGAAGGATGCCGATATTGCAGCAGGTTTTGAAGCGCTGAAAAAGGATAGGAGCAGGAGTGTTTAATTGATAATTTTGAAATGATCAAAAAATAATTATAATTATAAGGAGTCAAGCATGATTATCAGTATTGCAAGCGGAAAAGGAGGAACGGGGAAGACGACTGTCGCCACAAACCTGGCTCTTTCTCTTGAATCGGAGGTTCAGATTCTGGACTGTGATGTAGAAGAGCCGAACTCACATCTTTTTATTAAACCTGTCATAGAAGAGGTCAAGACGATATCAACGCCTGTTCCTGATGTTGATATGGAAAAATGCACCCTCTGCGGAAAGTGTGCGGAGATATGCCAGTTCAAGGCCATTGTAGTGCTTGGAGAGACGGTCTTACCCTTTCATGAGCTCTGCCATAGCTGCAGGGGCTGTGTGCTGGTATGTCCTGAAAAAGCCATCACAGAATCCGAACGGAAATTAGGCGTGATCGAGAGAGGACACAGAAACGGCCTTGAGCTTGTATATGGGAAACTAAGGATAGGCGAGGCCATGTCGCCTCCGCTTATCAAAAAAGTACGGGAGTACACCCGGCCCGACATATTGACCATTATTGACGCTCCTCCCGGAACATCATGTCCGGTGATTGCTTCCATAAGAGGCGCGGATTTTGTTTTGCTGGTCACGGAACCTACGCCATTCGGTCTGCATGATCTAAAGTTGGCGGTCGGGGCGGTTAAGATTCTGAAAATTCCGTGTGGGCTGGTCATCAACAGATCGGATATGGGCGATGATCAGGTAAAGAAATATGCAGAAAAGGAGAATGTGCCTGTTTTGATGGAAATCCCTTTTGACCGCCGGATTGCAGAGATCTACTCAAGGGGAGATATGGTCGTAGAGGAGATTCCCGAATGGAAAGAAGAATTTCTGAAATTATATCAGCATATTGAGAAAATCGCAGGCTGAAAAGGAGCAATTTTGATGAAAGAGTTAGTTATTATAAGTGGTAAAGGCGGAACCGGAAAAACAAGCATTATTGCAGCATTTGCTTCTCTGACCGAAAATAAGATACTTTGTGATGCGGATGTGGATGCAGCCGACCTTCATCTGATCATGCACCCGGAGATCAAAGAGTGCCATGATTTTGAATCCGGGCACACGGCGCTCATTAATCAGGACAAATGCACCGAGTGCGGCCTGTGCCGGGATTTGTGCCGGTGGGACAGCATCAGCGAAGATTTTGTGGTAGATGATATTGGGTGTGAGGGATGTGGCGTTTGCTGGTATTTTTGTCCGGAAAAAGCAATTGATTTTCCTTTAAATACTTGCGGGGAGTGGTATCTTTCCGAGACCCGTTTCGGTCCCATGGCCCATGCCAGTCTTCATATTGCAGAAGAAAATTCCGGGAAACTGGTCACTCTTATAAGGCAGGAAGGCAAGAAGCTTGCCGAGAAAAAAAATATAGACCTGCTTCTCACAGACGGACCTCCAGGCGTGGGGTGTCCGGTCATCGCGTCACTTGGAGGGGCAACGGCTGTGCTTATTGTAGCAGAGCCTACTGTTTCCGGCAGACATGATATGGAGCGCGTAGCGGAACTGGCCGCATTTTTCAAGATTCCTGCCATGGTCTGTATCAACAAATTCGATCTTAATACTGATGAAGGAGAAGCCATAGAGGCCTTTGCAAAAGAAAAAGATATAGATATGATTGGCCGGATTCCCTTTGATGCCGCCTTTACAAAGGCTATGGTTCAGGGCAAAACCATTATAGAATTTGACAGCCGGTCTGAAGGATGCAGGGCGGTTAGGGATATGTGGAAAAACCTTGCACAGCGTCTTGAAATTTGAATAACCATTCACAGGTTCAAGGTTCAGGGTTAAAGAAAGCATTAAAAACCCGAAGTACTCGTTACGCATTTGATTTAATAACCGTTCAGACAGCCTCAGGGACACCGGGACGGCTTTACTCTCGTTCCCATGCGCTGTGGAATGCGTACCCAACGTGCATAAACGTCACTGCCCTTGCAGTCTGGCACATGGCTGTATTTATTGTCCGGCCTTGCCGTCTGTGGTCGTAACAAAGAGAGCTGGCATTGCAGCGCCGTCGGTTTGCAGGGGAACGGTTTTAAAGGAGAATGATAAGACATGAACTACGATATTATCATTATCGGAAGTGGACCGGGCGGATATGTTGCCGGTATCAGGGCATCACAGTGCGGAATGAAGGTCGGCATTGTAGAGATGGCTGAATTGGGCGGTGTCTGTCTGAACTGCGGCTGTATTCCGGCAAAATCGTTATTGATGAGCGCCGAGGTATTTAATCTGATTAAAAACGCTGAGAAATATGGTATTAAAATAAATGGAAAGCCGGGCCCTGATCTTTCGATGATCATAAAAAGAGCCAAGATGGTTGTTAAAGGGATGAGCAATGGTCTGAGTTATCTTTTTCAAAAAAACAAGATCGCTCATATAGAAGGACGTGGGAAACTTGTTGATAATCAAACTGTTGAGGTGACCGGTCCCGATGGTAAAAAAAATAATTTCAGGGCAAAACATATTATCCTCGCTACAGGGGCCCGTTCGCGCGAGCTTCCGGGTTTAAAGCAGGATGGCAGGAAAATTATCGGGTATCGTGAGGCCTTGATATTGAACAGCCTGCCTGAATCAATGCTTATTGTAGGTTCAGGTGCAATCGGAATTGAGTTTGCGCACTTTTATAATATAATGGGCACAAAAATCACCTTGATTGAATTTATGCCCTCGGTTGTTCCCTTAGCAGACAAAGATATATCTGCGCAACTGGCGCGATCATTCAAACAGGCAGGCATTAATATTATGTTAAATTCTACCGTTGAATCGATTGATACAAAGGGAAAAGGCTGCAATGTCGTCATTAAAACCAAAGAGGGAAATAAAAGGGTTGAAGCCGATATTGTTTTATCTGCAACAGGAATTACTCCGAATATCGAAAACATGGGCATTGAAGAGCTTGATATCAAATTAGATAATGGAAAAATTAAGGTTGATGAATATTATCGTACTAATGTAGAGGGTGTGTATGCAATTGGTGATATTGTTCACGGACCTGCATTGGCCCATGTCGCATCAAAAGAGGGTATTATTTGCGTGGAAAAGATCGCGGATAAAAACCCGTTGCCGTTAAGATATGATAATATACCTGCCTGCATATATACTTCCCCTGAAATAGCATCAGTAGGCATGACGGAAAAAGCTGCAAGAGATGCCGGATATAATATCAAGGTCGGAAAGTTCCCTTTTTCAGCCTCGGGCAAGGCAAATGCCGCAGGGCATAGTGAAGGTTTTGTTAAATTGATATTTGATGCCGGATATGGTGAGCTGCTTGGATGCTGCATGATTGGAGCAAATGTGACTGAAATGATAGCAGAAATCGTGGTTGCAAGAAATCTGGAGACAACAGGCTATGAAATCATTAATTCAATTCATCCGCATCCGACTATGTCGGAGGCTGTTATGGAGGCCGCAGCGACAGCATATCAAAAGGCAATTCATGTCTAGGAGGCTGTCCGAAAACGCCCTTTTTCCCAAACTCAGCGTTATGCTCAAAAAATTATCCTCGAAATATCAACCGGATGTCTGGGATAATTTTTTAAGCAAGCCTTGATTTTGGAAAAGATTGTTATTCCCGGACAGCTTCCTGGGACTGCCCTTTTCCCACAAATATTTTATAGCTGTAAAAAAAGCAAGTTACAAGGTTGACAGTCTGAATGCATAGAAATCGTAATTGCAATAAAAACAATAAGTTATAGGCACTCAACTTCAATAGTTTCGACTTGTGGGCAAAGGGTCAGTCCCAGGGGCTGGTTTTAACTTCAGCCGTTTTTCAAAATAATGGATGAACATCCTGAAGGAGCTGTTTTATGCCTTATTCCAACAATAATAATCCAACTCACAATTACAAAATGAATACAAAAATATTAAAGGGATTTTCCTATGAACTTGGACCTATTCGTCCGCCAAGTGAAGGTCAGGATAGATCTCTATTGGTACGTGCAACCATAAATTGTCCCTGGAACCGGTGTTTATTCTGCCGGACATACAGAAACCAAAAGTTTGTTTATAGAAAGGTTGAAGAGATAAAAAACGATATTGATATTGCAAAAGGATTGCATGATGCATTAAATGCCGCCTCATTGAATATCGGTCATAACGGCAATGTTGATAATGAAACACTAATGGCGCTGATAAATGGGAACCCTGAGATCTACAGCGAAAAACATGTAGGACCTATCGAGCTTCAATCGAGATTGCAATCCCTTCTTAATATGGCAAACTGGATGGCATCCGGCGCAAGGACAGTTTTTCTCCAGGATGCAAACAGCCTGATTATGAAGACGGATGATTTGATAGAAATCCTCCATTATTTGAAACAGGAATTTCCCACGATAGAGAGGATAACCTCTTATGCCCGCTCACAGACAGCATCATCAAAATCACTTGCAGACCTGAAAAAGATTCATGAAGCAGGCCTTTCGCGTCTTCATGTAGGTCTCGAATCCGGGTGTGATGAGGTATTGAAATATATGAAAAAAGGGGTAACCTCCGACGGCCACATAAAAGGTGGAAAAAAGATTGTTGAATCCGGGATATCATTGTCTGAGTATGTGATGCCGGGGCTGGGAGGAAAAAAATTATCAAGATCCCATGCCATTGAAACAGCGAGAGTCTTAAACGAAATCGATCCGGCATTTATCCGTTTAAGAAGCCTTATCATCAGGAATGGCACCGACTTATATGACAGATTCGAAGCCGGTGAATTTGAGCCTGTATCAGAAGATGAGGCAGTGGAAGAGATCAGGCTCTTTTTAGAAAATCTGGACTGTAATTCTTATCTCGCAAGCGATCAGATGTCGAATCTCCTCTGGGAGATTGAAGGACAACTGCCTGGAGACAAAAAGGCCCTGCTTAAAATCCTTGATAAGTACCTGGACAAATCGGAAGAAGACCGGATGAAATTTCGTCTTGACAGACGGATGAAATCCTATCTTTCCGTGTATGGAGGGTTAGAAGAAGGACTCGCCAGGAAAATCAACAATGCGATTGAAAGCATGGAAAACAGGTCATCCGATATGTCCTCAAAAGTAGAAGATGCGATATCGGCCTTAAAAAAGGGCTTTGTATAGTCAGGGCGTCCGTAGACGCAAGGCGTGACAACAAGTTAGGGACGAGGACGAAATAACATCCACAAGTAGGCGCACAGATTTAGGTCAGGTTTGTTCGATTTAAAAGCACAAAAGTTGCAGGAATATTGAGCTATTACTATTTAACGTGTGAACGGTTAAACAAAATTTTTCCCGATTTCTTTCCTCGGAATCTGGGATCGTATCTTACCATTATTAAAAAAACCAAGCCCAAGGATACCATTTCCTTTGAGTTCAAGGATAACATAACCCTTTTTAATGTTTATGTCCGACTGGATTGCTCCGCCAGCAAAGAGAGTTGATAATTGCTGCTTATCCACTGCAACCCGCGCCTTTGTGGCTTTGTAACCGAAGATCTGAATAAACTTGCCTGTAGGTTTTATAAAAGTGCTTACCATATGAAAAGCCTTTAATCCCACTTTGTAAACTTTAAGGCTTGAGCCGGATTCTATCAGGTCGGATTTTTTCATAAGAAACCAGCTTTTTTTTCTCTTAAAGAATAAGTAATCAGCAAATACTTTTTTTGCGATCCCAAAACGATCATCCATAAAAGAAAAAATATAATCGAGGTCATCCCTGCTTGCCAATCCGGGCCATGAAGAATCCCACAGAATTGACGAAATGGGGATAGAATCTGGCGGCCATTCCGAGCTGTTTGTCATATCTTTCATTTCTCCATCCATGTATCCCAGGCTGATAGTCAAAACCTGTTTCTATTGGGAGTAAACAGGCATCCCTTTTTTGCAATAAAAAATTGACCACTGATTCATTTTCTGAAGGATTATAAGTGCAGGTGGAATAGAGCATTTCTCCATCTCCTTTCAGAAGGTCAAAGCCCCTTAAAATAATCCTTTTTTGCATTTCAGGGAACCTGGCCATTTGTTTAGTCTCTCTGTAATCTTTTGATTCCCTGATTTTTCTGAACCTGCCTTCTCCAGAGCAGGGAACGTCGGCAAGAATGTAATCGAATTTCTCTCTGAGAGGAAATTCCCGGGCCTGGTAGGCTGTAATAATGGTATTTAATGTACCAAGTCTATCAAGCGTATGTCCCAAGGGAATATGTCTGTTTGGAAAGAGCTCGTTTGCAATAATCAACCCGGTATTATTCATAAGTTCTGCCATGTGTGTGGTTTTACCGCCGGGCGCTGCGCACATGTCAAGCACATAAGAATTTCTCTCAGGAGAAAGAGCAATAGATGCAAGGCAGGATGTCAGGGCCTGGGGATGAATAAAACCCAAAAAATATTCGATAATGTTTCCTGCTGATTTTAATCCGGAGGCAAGGTAAAAAGTATTATCCCTGCTACCCATTCTTTTTATATGCACCCCCCTTTGTTTTAATGAGTTTACCACGGATGCCGGTTCAACTTTTAAACGATTGACCCTGATATGAATGGGAAGAGATTCGCGAATCATTTCCTGAAACAGAGAAAATTCCGGGATAATTTCCTGATAGCGCTCAAAAATCATTCTCATTTGAAAAAAACCTGTGAACAATTGTCTTTAATATTAATTTCTTCTTGACCTTTCAGGGTAACATAATTAATATACCTTTGATTGCCGAGATAGCTCAGTCGGTAGAGCAGGGGACTGAAAATCCCCGTGTCCGCAGTTCAATTCTGCGTCTCGGCATAATCAAGCATAATTTTGAGAAGGGGGTTGGCTTTTTCAACTGACCCCCTTTCTTTTTGACCGGCATAAGCTTAAACAATGCATGAAGCAAATTCGCATTTCATATTCTTTAACAATGAACTCTCAGACCATCAGTCTAATCGGCTGCCCATTGTTAAATTTTATATAGTGGATAGGCCCTTTCTTTGGAATATCAATAGGCTACGTATTATCCAACTTCGTTATTTATTTATAAGCGGACGTCCCATAACTCCCACAGATACCAGGCAACACAAATTTTATTGCGGTATCGATCTTCACACAAACAAAATGTATCTGTGCATCCTTGATGAAACAGGAAAGATCATTTTTGATTAATAATATTTCCGTTCAGGCATTAGATACTGCAGGATGCATGTTCATCTGGTACTGAATCGGTCAGATAGTACCTGGTGAAGGTCTATGAGGCTGTCCGAGAATGCCCTTTTTCTCAAACTCTGCGTTATACTCAATAAATTATCCTCGAAATATCAACTATATGTCTGCGGTAATTTTTTGAGCAAGCCTTGATTTTGGAAGAAATTGCTATCCTCGTACAGTTCTTTATTATTTCAGGAATTTACACCAAAAGCAATAGCACACCTTATTTATGTGTTGACTTATACTTTTTTTTATTTATGAATGAGCAGTAAATGACTTGATTTGCCTTTATATCAAGTATAAAATAATTTATAGTTTTTTTGTATTAGCCCAGCAGGGGTACGAACTTACTGGAACCCCAGGTATGTAAGCGTTTACCCGTATCTCAGATGTGCGTATGATCGGGACGATTGATTAAAACGCCTATCCCTATATCGCTTGCCCTGAACGCACGCAAATGATTTACCATGAGGCTGTCCGAGAATAGCAATTTTTTTACAAAATCACGGCTGGCGAAAAAAATTACCGCAGGCATATAGTTGATATCAAAGTCTCGCGAGCTCGTTTACCTCCAAAAATAATTTTTTTCGCATAACGCAGAGTTTGGGGAAAAGGGCATTCTCGGACAGCCTCATGGTGAACGCTTACGTTTTCTTTAGCAGTCCGTTCCAACTTGAAAGGAAAAATTTTCCAGGACGCTTTGGGACGTTCTGCTATGATTAAAGTTTCAAATCACAAGGAGGAATTCTAAAGATGGCAGAACGTGAAGTCGGAACCGTCAAATGGTTTAACAGTGGTAAAGGCTATGGTTTTATCGTACGTGATCAGGGTGACGATGTTTTTGTTCATTACAGCAGTATACAGGGCTCAGGTTTTCGCTCATTAGAAGAAGGGCAACGAGTGGAATTTACCGTGGCTCAGGGAAACAAAGGCCCTCAGGCCGAGGATGTAACTATAGCTGATTGAAAAATGCGTTATTATTCATAGGTTCAGGGTTTGTAATTTACGGTTAATATCATTGCGGTTTTCATGATTCCGTTTTTAAATTTGGTGTAAGCTCGGTTGACATCAGATATTCCATCTGTGTAATATCCACGCTTGATTCTTGTATTGGAGGGAATAAATAACGAAAACTCTCGTTATGACCGCAGTAGAGGGCAATCGTTCACATCTTCGTTTCAGTTACTGTATCCCTGTGTGGCAAGGGATGAGGACGAAATAACATCCCCGGGCAGGCGCACGGATTCAGGTCAGGTTTGTTCGATCTAAAAGCACAAAAGTTGCAGGAATAGCGAGCTATTTTAAGATTTTTGTACTTTCAGATCGGACAAAGATGGCCTGAAGCTGTGATGCATAGTTGGGGAAGTTAATTTGTCCTCGTTTCTAAACATATGCTCGGACGCTCTGGTTTCACACCTACGCAGAGCGTCTCAAAATACGTTTCAACTATGAATATTTGAATGAAGAGGTAAAAATGACCTAAAAATGAGATGCCAAAATGTTAAGTTATTTTTGCGCGAGTCTAAAACCGTGGGTCGGAAATTTTCAAGTAGCCATCCGGGTTAATCCCTTTCTACAAGAACAGTAAACCAGGTTACGTCATGCTCCCACTCATGAATTAATCTCAATGAATATTTCTTGACTAACATTTTTAAATCCCTGTACTGACTCCTCATCAAACCGGAAATAATCATCCTTTCTTTTTTTTGAAATGATCTTTTTCCAAGAAAACTGCTGATCACCTCATAATGCATATTTGCAATAATGAGATCTGCCGGTTCATCTATCATATTTTCAGCAGGTGCTTCCAACACGCGAATAACATCATTAAATCCGTTTATCCGAACGTTGTTAACTGCTGTCTTTACACATAGAGGATTAAGATCTAAAGCAAGTACCTTTTTTGCACCAAGAAGAGCTGCAGCCAACGCCAATATTCCGGTACCTGTCCCCAGATCCAGTACATTGTTAAAATGCCTTTCTTTTTCTGCATAGGCAAGAGACCTTATACAATCTTTCGTCGTAGGATGAAGACCATTACCGAACACAACACCTGGATCCAGCTTTATCTTAAGCATACTATTTTCGATATCAATGTCCTTCCAGTATGGAACTATAACAAAATTTTCGATCTGCACAGATTCAAGTCCGCCACCCTGCCACTGTTCATAGGTAAACTGATAGTGATCAACCAGTTCAAACTCAGGGTGTGTTTTCAATAATATATCAACCAAATCACCTGCAGGCTCTGAAAAGAAAATAAACGAGCTATCATCCTCCACCCAGTTACCAATAAAAGCATGGCCAAGACTTAACGCATCATTCTCACTGATAACTCCCTTAATGAGATATATATAAAGATTTTGGTATGGACAAAGCATTATACACCTTTTGCTTTTAACAATTTCAGGTCTGTGCAAACATAAACAATAGAAAAAAAATACATCATCATTTTTTTCAGGTATTTCTAATAATTAAGACCTTGTATATCAACATAATTATCAGTCATTAATCAGAACTAAAGGCATAAAAAAAGCCCCTTTTATTAAAAAAGGGGCTTTAAAATAATTCCGGCAGCGTCCTACTCTCCCACGCAGACTCCCACGCAGTACCATCGGCGCTAAAGAGCTTAACTTCCGTGTTCGGGATGGGAACGGGTGTATCCTCTTCGCTATAACCACCGGAAAACTTAAAACTATAATTTAGTATTGTAAACCTTGTTAAATATTTTGATAAACATCAAATGAACGTTATTGATCAATTGTAACTTCGATATATTGTTTTTACACCAATATTAATCATTGCTCTCTATTCTTACAAGTGCATTTCTCAACGAAGGTATCACACTTACTAAACATAAAATACAGGGAATATAACCAAAGGGACATAAATAGAAAAAAATTATGGCCAAGCCGCACGACCGATTAGTACCAGTTAGCTGAATATGTTACCATACTTATACACCTGGCCTATCAACCTTGTAGTCTTCAAGGGGTCTTTAGTCCCGATGTCTCCATCGGGAGGGATATCTAATCTTGAGGTTGGCTTCCCGCTTAGATGCTTTCAGCGGTTATCCATTCCGAACGTAGCTACCCAGCAATGCCACTGGCG
>JAGGXA010000153.1 GCA_021163285.1 Deltaproteobacteria bacterium
GAGGCTGTCCGAGAATGCCCTTTTTCCCAAACTCTGCGTTATGCTCAAAAAATTATCCTCGAAATATCAACTATATGTCTGCGGTAATTTTTTGAGCAAGCCTTGATTTTGAAAAAAATTGCTATTCTCGAACAGCTTCCTAGAGCCATTCACGGCTTGAAATTGGAAATTATTAACATATTGAACTTGTTCCTTTTCTCAATTCAACATTTAAAATTAAACATTCAAAATTGTGTCTGAACGGACTTCCCATGCAGACACTAATTAAACTGATTTGTCTAAAGACGAGATTAAAAATGTTAGCCGGGCAGCCGGTGTGGTTGGGTTTTTCACTTTCCTGAGCCGTATTCTGGGCCTGGTTCGTGATATGGTCATAGCCTGCTTTTTTGGGTCAGGAATGACTACTGACGCTTTTTTTGTGGCTTTTCGCATTCCTAACCTTTTAAGACGCCTCTTCGCGGAGGGATCCCTCACAATTGCCTTTATCCCCGTTTTTACCGAGTATCTCACCACCAAAGGCAAAAAAGATGCCTTTGAGCTTGCAAGGGTCGTGTTGACACTCCTTACCATTATTATAACAGTCCTGACCCTGCTCGGAATCATTTTTTCTCCATGGATCGTAAGGTTCCAGGCCTATGGTTTCGGAGATACGGGGTATAAGTATGAACTGACCGTCCTCCTCACCCGGATTATCTTTCCTTACATCTTTTTTATCAGCATTGTTGCTTTTTGTATGGGAGTCCTCAATTCCCTCAGACGTTTCGCAGCTCCTGCATCCGCTCCCATTTTTCTGAACATTGGAATTATCGGGGCCGTGTTCCTGATTTCCCCTCACTTATCCTGCCCGATAATCGGGGTGGCTATAGGCGTCATCATTGGAGGCATGCTCCAGGTTGGAATTCAGATACCTTCCATATTAAAGGAAGGATTCGTCATGATTCCATGTTTTAAATTTGACCATCCGGGAATAAAAAGGATCGGCATGCTTATGCTTCCTGCAATTTTTGGATCAGCAGTATACCAGTTCAACCAGTTTATCGGGACACTCATAGCATCTTTCCTGACCGAGGGAAGCATTTCCTGGCTCTATTATTCCGACCGGATTACCCAGTTTCCCCTCGGTGTATTTGCTATAGCTATAAGCACTGCGGTCCTTCCCTCGCTTTCAACGCAGGCGGCACAAAAAGAGACCGATCAATTTCTCAACACCTTAAACCACGCCCTGCGCCTGACTTTTTTCATCATACTGCCATCCATGGTCGGCCTTATTATCCTTGGAAAGCCGATTATCCGACTACTCTTTGAAAGAGGGGCCTTTGACGCCAATTCCACGCTTATGACATACCGTGCCCTTGTCTTTTACGCAACAGGCCTCTGGGCCTTTTCAGGGATTAGAGTGATAGTTGCGGGATTCTATGCACTCCAGGACACAAAGACTCCGGTTAAAATGGCCATTATCGCTGTTATCTCTTATATGATTTTCAGCCTGGCCTTAATGGGACCACTTAAGCATGCCGGACTTGCGCTTGCCCTATCGCTTGCCTCGTCACTACAATTTATCCTTCTAATTATCCTCTTTAAGAGAAAATTGCATGTTAAAGGACTCAGGCCGGTATTGGTATCCGCGGTCAAATGTTCCTCTGCCGCCGCTTTCATGGGGGTCTGTCTTTATTATTCCAGTTCGATATGGTTCATTTTCATCCCTTGTAATGGATTGTGGAATATGATAACATATCTTTTCTGCCAAATAGCAATCGGGTTGAGCATCTATTTTGTCTCTGCGTCGGTTTTAGGATGCAGTGAGCTTCAATCTGTTGCCGAGATATTTTTCCCCATTTTCAGAAAAATAATACCGTATCGGAAAATAACGGCTCACAGGAAAGGATAGAACCTCAAGTTTCGGTTTTAGACCCACAGACAAAAACTTCGGTAACCGTTCACGGGTTCAGGGTTAATATTTTTCGGGACACTGATTTTCACAGATAAACACAGACATCATTTGTAGCTGAACGAAAGCACTGAACCATTGAACCTGCGAACGAGTACAAACTTCGTAACCGTTCACGGGTTTAAAGGATGCCCGTTTTTCTAATTTCAACGTTCCGTGAACGGTTACAAAACTTCTTTCGTACAGTGCTGACTGTTACCATCCTTTAATTTGTTTGGAGCATTCCAATGTCAAAAAGTTTTTATGAAATTTTGGGTATTTCCAAAAATGCTACCGAGGAAGATATCAAAAAGGCGTACAGGAAACTTGCAAGAAAATGGCATCCGGATATTAATCCGGGTAACAAGGAAGCAGAACAGCAATTCAAAAAGATATCCGAGGCATATGACTGCCTCTCAAATGAGAAAAAGAGAAAAATCTACGATGAATTTGGAGAAGATGGACTACGGTCAGGGTTTGATGCTAAAAAGGCAAGAGAATACAAACAGTGGAATTCTTATGAAGAGGCCGCAAGCGCCGGACCCGGGCAGGGATTTGGCAAGTACAAGAGCTATGAAGATATTTTTGGTGATGTTTTCGGTTTTGGAAGCGGGGAAGGCGGTTTCAGAACAACCATGGCTGTAAGGGGGAGGGATGTCGAGCATGAAATGACTATCGACATGATCTCTGCCCTAAAAGGCTTTAAAACAGAGTTCTCCATGCAGAAACCGACGCCCTGCCAAAAATGCAGTGGATCAGGAACAGACCCTGCCTCAGTCATGGAGAACTGCCCCGTTTGCGGGGGATCGGGACGTGTGAATGTAGCGGAAGGCCCAATGCATTTTACCAAGCCCTGTCCTAGATGTCATGGTCATGGCAGGACAGGCAAACCCTGTCCCCGGTGCGGGGGCAGCGGTCAGGTTATTGATACGGAAAATATAAAGGTTTCCATACCACCGGGCGTTAAAGAGGGATCCAGGGTACGAGTGGCAGGTAAAGGTGAGCAGGGCCGGAATGGTGGTAAGCCTGGTGATCTATACCTGAAAATACATGTAAAAGCCCATCCCTTTTTGAAAAGGGATGGGGATAACCTCTTTCTTGATCTCCCTGTTACGGTTGGTGAAGTCATGGCAGGCAGTACAATAAGCATCCCCACCATATACGGTAATGTCAGGCTTAAGATACCACCAGGCAGCCAGGGAGGCCGGATCCTGAGATTAAAAGGGAAAGGAGCGGTTAACATAAAAACAAAGAAAAAGGGTGACCTGATGGTAAAACTAATTATAAAGGTACCCAGGACAGATGATAAAGAGGTACTCGAATCCGTCTCCAGGATGGAACGATTTTACGAAGGGGATATAAGGGGAGATATCAGCTTGTAAACGGCGAGTCTTTTTTGTAACCGTTCAGAGGTTAAAGGTTCCATTTATTAGGATTCGCGTAAAAATAATTTCACGGAATCAGCGCCCGGACTCAGGTTGGGTTCGGCAGATCCAATTAGAGCCAGGTTGGCAATTACTTGGGAAAAACAAGTGCTTGTAACGAGGTCTTCAATGCCTCCTTTTTCCTTAACCCTGAACGTTGAACCTGTGAGCCTTTACTCTTTTCTTAAGGTTTCCCTGAGATTTTCCGTCAGGTCTTTCAGAATTGCATCAAATTGTCTTCTCATCTCAAACATGTTCTGTCTCATCCGCAGTATGATTTCGATCCCGGGCAGGTTAACGTCCATATCCTCGGAAAGTAATTTTATGAGATGCAGTTTTTCCAGTTCGTTGATGGAAAAAAGCTTTGCATTAGGGTCTTCATGACAAACAGGACATAACAGATCCTCTTTTTCGAGGTTATCAAGGAATTGTTTATTGATCCGGAATATTTCCACGACCTCGGTTACAGTCCAGAATTTTTTTGTGCCATGCTCTTGTTTGTCCATAATCAAACCGGATAAAAAAATAATACTCGTTTATGTTAAGGCTCGAAAATCCCTATCTACCTTCTACCCTGAACCCCTGCTTTTTATATTACCATATCAAAAACTGTAACAGTTCACAACCCCCTCGTTCCAATGTATCTGCTTTGGGTACTTTATTTTGAGACGTTCCGGGTCGATCTGCGCGGGGGAGGTACAGATAAGCGTAGATTTCAAACCGTAACGTTTTGAAACCGGCTCGGATGTCCAAGTATTTTTGTAACCGTTCACGGATTTGAAGGTAGAGGATAGAAGGTTGATATGATATATATTGATTTTGTGCGAGCGTAGGGACGAACCTTGTGTTCGCCCTTTGATTATTTACCCCTTTGATTATTCGCACGTTTTAAGCGCGAACCTTGTGTTCGTCCTTAATCCTGATTTCGACGTTCCGTGAACGGTTACGTATTTCTTGCTGAAGCGCTTAAGGGAACTTACAGAAAATAATCTCAGCATCCTGTTTGCCCTTTTGCCTGTCTTCTACGTTGCGGTAACAGGTGTTTTGGCAGATACGGGTCTCAAACCCGTATCTGCCATGCAACTGTTGCCATGTCTTGAAGACGAACAAAAATTCTGCGCGATATACATTGGATGATTTCCTTCAGTTCCCTAAAACCTGTAGGTAAACTCTACTCCCAGGTTATCCCATTTACTATACATTCCATAGATATCATCATCAGGACCCGAGTAGCCTGTATAACGAATTTGTGCGCTGACATAATCGGAAAATGTCCAGGAGATGGTGTCTTTAAATTTCCAGCTACCTTCCCCAGGTCTTGAGTAAAAGATGGTTGTAAGCTTCAATCTGTCATTATACCATTGTTTTGAAACTGAGAGGGAAAGTGTCGGATCAAATCTCTTCATCCTGCAACCCAGGGATTTAAAGCTGCTGTCATACCCGGGTTGATACTTCCAGGCAAATTGAAACAGAGTGCTTATTTCTCCATGCATCCAGCTTGTCTCAATAGACGAGATACTCTTTAAACAATTTCTTTTGACAACTCCTTTTGATTTGGAAGTATCCGCAGTGGAGATATAATCATTAAGAGTATAAAGGAACTCAACTCTCCATACCCAGTTACGATTTAAAAACCAGTTACCCTTATCTATATTAAAACCAAACTGGTGGAGCCTGGTATGTTCCTGATCATAAGAATATTCCGGATCCCCTGTCAGAGGATCAAAGCCATTTGCCTTTTTGAATAGAGTAGGGAAGTCATCCCAGGTATAAAAGTATATAAAGCTGGTATCCCAGCCATTCTTGACCATATTAAATCTGAATGCAAACTCATTGTCTTTAAATGCTGTTGATGGTTTGTCTTTTTTATTAATGGAGTGTGGCATTGAAGCGGACAAAGAGGGATACCACCAGACAGAACCTCTCTGCGGACTTTGAGACGGCTCGAAATCAGGGATCCAGATAAACTGAAAATAATAGTCCGACCAGAAATAAGTGATATTGGACATCCAGAGCGGTATCCTCCTCCACTCATAGTCATCCTGGCCCATATTAACGGATTCCCTGTAATCACCAGGATTAATGACATCAATACACTTCCCGTCCATCTTTCCCCAAACAACCTGCTGTTTACCGAGTTTAAAAAACCAGTTACCGTATGTAATGTTTACGTATAACTCCCGAAGAATCTGTTTAGTCGAATTGTAGTATTTCAACCTGTCTTCCACATCATCCGGAAAATCAGCTCCATGGTCCCAGTCATACATGGAATCGTAAAGAAAGTGATCCTCATTAATGAGTTCAAGATGATCGGATATCCTGTAACGGAATTCAATGGAAGCATCCCATTCTATCATCTGGCATTCCCAGGTTTTATTTATATGACCCAGTCCGACATCGTCATCCTTTCCATGGAGATCCAAATCAGTCCTGTTCTTGAAAAAACCATGAATTTCAAGATCCGGCACAGTCTCTTTAAGATGTTCAAGTAAATCACCCGCCGGATCAAAACTGGCAAAATCAAAAGCTGAGGCATAATTGTTTAATACTGCAATAAAAAGGGATGCCAGGACAACAACAAATATCTGCTTCATTTTTAATTATCCCTCTGAAGTTTATCCCGGAACTCAATATCCCTGACCGGCACAGGCGGGAGTTCGGATACATGTTTTATGGGAGGCATGGGTTTTTCAGGTCGTTTCCATATATGTTCTTTGCCCATATACGCCGGCAGGAATTCCCCATCTTTTAATCCCAGGTTCAATCTGAAATCAGAGTACATGAGCACAATCCTCTCGCCGGTAACAGGGTTTACACTGTTCCACTCGGTTATTACCCAATAATTACCCGGTTTAACCTGATCCCAGGACTTGTCGGTTATCAAACAAATCTTTCCGTTTTTTGCGAATTGTTCTTCATGCAGAGTGAGATAATTTTGTTCTTCCACCCAGCTCACCCTTTTGCTCAGATAATAGTCAGGATCGAGGATATTCCGGCTCTCTATAATCAGGCATTTATTACCCTTATGGTTACCTCTCCCAATAATTATGTGCTTCTCTTCCCAGGGTCTGCGTAATAGATAGTCATCATAAGTAAGGACAGATGCCAGCCAGTGGTCGGATTTCGGGGTAGTAGGAGACCTGCGGTATCTCCTCAAAGAATGTACCCATGCCCACCCCTCTTTATCTTTTTGATGTTTTTCCATGGAGGTCAGATACATATAATATAGATACCCCCTGTATCTTCTTTCCGGTGGCTCCAAATAAATGCCGGTAAATTTTTTCATGACATCTCCCGGCCTGATGCCGTCATAATTAAGCAGACTTCGAAAATCCTTATAATAATATTTATCCTTGTTAAGCCATTCAAAATACTTTATATGACCTCCGGGGGAGACGATCGCGGCCCGGACGAATTTGTCCCATGACTTGTCAGGCCGCATATTTGAGTCTGCATAGGTCATCAATTCCAGGCCGGTGTAACCATATTTGTGAATATCCTGTTTTTCCCGCTCTGTTAAGGCAGTTCTTCCCTGTTGGAGCCGGACTATCGCAGGATCTCTTACGAGGAGCTTCGGATTTATCCATTGTGCGCAATTGCATGGAAGGGGATAGAGTATCATAAAAAGAGTTCCTGTCACAACGAATTTACCCAACAGATTTCTAATTGATTTTATGAACATGCAAACCCTCCTTTATGCTCGAATTTTTTCATGATTCAGAGGCAGGAACAGACAGGAAAAAGCAGAGAAAAAAACAGATAAAAGAAAACAGGGCAAGCGTCATCCAGGAATAGAAATAGCCAAAATGATCCGTAATGGCGCCGAAAAAGAGCGGCCCGATAAAAAGCCCGGCCCAGGCAATCGTGGAGACAAAACCAACTGAAGTGGCTGTCTTGTTCTTTTCGCTTAATTCGGCTGCCGTCAGGATGGCAATGCTGTTAAAACCTATGCAGGTCATCCCAACTATAACAACAAATGGCATAAACAGCCATCCTGGCCAGTCTGTCCCCCATAACGCCAGGGTAACCGAACACAGGGTCGCAAGAGCAACAATGATATGTATGACAGGTCTTCTTGCACCTTGAAATATACGGTCGCTGATTATACCCCAAAGGATTCGTCCTGCAGCACCGCTTATCATTGCTATTGTCAGAAAAGAGCCTGATGCAATCAGGGAATAACCCAGTTTTTCATTGGCGTACAGGAGCAGGAAGGTGGAAACAATTCCCTGGGAGAGTCCTAACAACGCAAATATAAAGGATAAAATAAGTAGTGGTTTGTTATTAAAAAGGCTCCTGAATTTATTTTTTTCCTTTTTTCTCCCTTTTTCCCTCCCAGGCATATCTTTCCGTGACAACGGATCATGATAGAAAAACAGGCATAGAATAAACATAATCATAATCATGGCCCCAACAGTCCGAATGGCAATATACGGACCCATTCTTTCTGAAATAAATACCAGTAATATACCTGCAACTGCGCCGCCAACAGTTACTGCAGCCTGTCTGATTCCAAACGCGGTGCCTCGTGTCCGCAGGTCAAACCACATAAACAGGCCTTTGGATGCAACGGGATTTCCCATGCCGTAACCGATTCCTGACAAGGCAACAAATATTAAAAAAAGTGCATAATTATGTATAAAACTGAGAACGAATAAAAAGAAACCGGTGATGCCGATCCAGGATAAAACACCTGTTTTTACACCATAACGATCTATCGCGATTCCTGCGGGCAGGGCTGAAAGAGACGCGGTAAGATAAAAACTTGAACTGATCAGGCCTATTTGTGTCCCGTTAAGAAACATTGTTTTTTTTAAAAACGGCGCAAGAGGACCCCAACCGAATCCTCCGATAGAAAGGATAAGTTGAGATACGACAAATAATAACAGTATAATCCAGCGATAATTCATGTTTTTCATTTACCTGACTGCTCCTTTCAGGGGTTTTCTTCGTGCCCGGGAGGCTGTCCTGTAATGCCTTTTTTCCCAAACTCTGCGTTATGCTCAAAAAATTATCCTCGAAATATCAACTATATGTCTGCGGTAATTTTTTGAGCAAGCCTTGATTTTGAAAAAAACTGCTATTCCCGGACAGCCTCCTGTCTTCAGGCGGATAGGCCTGCCCTTTACCCACAAGTCGAAACTACTGAAACCAGGTTCTTATCAGTTATTGTTTTTATTGCAATTACGATTTTTATGCATCCGACTGTCAACCTTGTAACTTGCTGTTTTACAGCTATAAAATATTTATGGGTAAAGGGCAGGGCTAAGCTTGCTCTGCCGGATAAATCCGGCTGTGACAGCAGCCATACCGCCTTTGTCAAACGACAGTCATTTATTTCATCCTCGTTTGGATATTGTTTTAAACTTCTTGATTTTAGACTATTAAGAAATTATTCTTAACAATAATTAATTGTTATGTAAATACAATTTTACTTCTGAATGAATATTAATGCGGTTTTTCATCGATAGTGCAAACCGGTATTTGTAATAGTTCAGTTGGGGTACGAATTTCATTGCCGATATTTTTATTCTGAAATTATAAGTTCAATAAGAGGCTGTGACAGAATGGCAATTTTTTTCCAAAATCAAGACTTGCTCAAAAAATTACCGCAGACATATAGTTGATATCGGAGTCTCGCAAGCTCGCTAACCTCCGAGTATAATTTTTTCATCATAACGCGGAGTTTGGGGAAAAGGGCATTCCCGGGCAGCCTCACAGAAAAAACATATATGAAAAAATTTTCCATCAGCAAAACAGATATTTTTATCTCTTTATTTATCTCCATCTTTTATATTTTCATCTCTTTCAGGGCGTATCCTCTCTTTGAAAGACTGGAGATGATAATCTATAGTGTACAGATGCGGTTGGATCTCCCAAAATCCCAGGGAGAAAATAAAATTGCAATAGTAAATATAGACGATAAAAGTCTGAAACAGCTCGGTCCCTGGCCATGGCCAAGGTATTTGATTGCTGAAATGATTAACATTTTAAAATCAAATGGCGCAAAACTGATCGGACTGGATTTGCTTTTCAGACACAAAGAACAAAACCAGGGTCTCAAAGAGGTAAAAAAACTCTATCGGAATATTTTAGAACAGAAAAAAAACGCTGATAACGGCAGTTCTTATGTGTGGCTCCTCAAGGATTTAAAAGATATAGAAAAAAGACTTGATAATGACAAAAAACTATTGCACACGGTCAAAGAATCAGGGAACATTGTTTTACCTGTAGTGGGTAAATACGGCCAATATAACTCTGAACTGGTTATTCCTTCGGACTCTTTTCTCGAAGAGAATTGTTTTAATGCAAAATATATTGGAAAAGATTTAAAAAAATCTATTTCAGTGAATAGGCTTATTACCCCCTTTCCGGAACTTTCAAGGGATGCCCACGGTCTTGGGCATATCAACTTGTCACCGGATAAACTGATGGCCGGCCGGCTGCATATACCTTTTATCAACTACAGGGGGAATATCATACCATCGATGCCTTTACGTCTTGCTCTTGACTATTTAAACAAATATCCTGAGCAGGTAATAATACGTGGTAAAGGTATCAAGCTGAATTCAAAAATTATTCCTTTGACTCATGGCGGGGTTTTTGTCAGATTCAGGGGGGCAAAGAAATCTTTTCCATACTATTCCTTTGTTGACATATTAAATGTAAAAAAAGTTCCGGCAGTATTTGACGGCAAGATTGTTCTTATGGGTTTTGCATCCGAGGAGGATGGCGTCTCAATCAATACACCTGTTGATCCCATGATGCCCCGGATAGAATATGTAGCCAATATTATTGACGATTTTATTAACAGCCGGTTTCTTAAACGTCCTGACCGGATGATATATATCGAATCTGTTATGATCATTCTGTTTGGTCTTGTAATTTCGGCATTTTTCACAAAATTGCACTATTTTCCCAGGACAGTAATGTTTGGGACGATGTTATTTTCAATTTTTTTGACAGGACTAATCATATTTATAGTCCTTGATATCCGGTTTAAGATTGTCTATATCTGCTTATCTATTTTAACGCTCTATGTAATATTTTCGATAAAAGAAATTCTGATCAGAGAAAAATCATTAGAACTGTCAACAAGGGAAAGTATAGAGACCAACCGAATGCTCGGCCTTAGCTTGCAGAGTCAGGGTCTGCTCGATCTGGCCTTTGAAAAATTAAGAAAGTGCCCGCTTGATGATGCGATGAAAGATGTCGTTTATAATCTCGGTGTTGATTTTGAGCGTAAAAGGATGATGAATAAGGCAATAAACATTTATGAATATATTGTCAGTACGGGCGGACCTTTTCGTGATCTGAACACACGGATACCAAAGTTGAGGAAATTTGCTAATGAGATGTCACTTGGTAAGTTTGGAGGCAAACAAGATGGCAAGCTTATCGTCTCGGATGAACTGCAGACAAAGCCGACAGTTGGACGGTACGAGATTCTGAGTCAGCTTGGCCAGGGCGCCATGGGTATTGTCTACAAAGGGAATGACCCCAAAATCAACCGTTTGGTAGCTATTAAGACTATCCGTTTTTCTGATGAGTTTGAAAAGGAACAGGTTAAAGAAATTAAGGAGCGATTTTTTAAGGAAGCTGAACTTGCGGGAAAATTATCACATTCCGCAATTATTTCTATTTACGATGTTGGAGAGGACTATGAGCTCACTTACATGGCTATGGAGCTCCTGGATGGAAAGAATCTGGAAAACTTTTGCAGGAAAGATACACTTCTTCCTTTAAGAAAAGTTCTTGATATAGTAGCTGAAACAGCAGAAGCACTTGATTATGCCCATGACCAGGGTGTAATCCACAGGGACATAAAACCTGGAAACATTATGCTTTTAAAAAATGGAAAGATAAAGATTACGGATTTCGGGATTGCCAAGGCGACCTCATCTTCGCAGACCAGAACGGGTGTTATTCTTGGAACTCCTAATTATATGTCCCCTGAACAGATCAATGGAATGCAAATTGACGGCAGATCCGATATCTTTTCACTTGGCGTGGTTTTTTTCCAGCTCTTAACAGGAGAGGTCCCATTTCATGGAAAAAGCCTTGCGGAACTTTTTTATCAGATTACTCAGGTTAAACATCCTTCTCCGAGAGAAATAAATCCCGGGGTAATAAGACCATGTGTAGAAATAATTGATAAGGCCATGAAAAAAGATCCAAATCAAAGGTTTAAAACGGCAGGCGTCTTTGCAAGATATTTAAGAATACTTGGAGATAAAATTGATAAGGCAAAGGCCAAAAGGAAGGAAAAGAAACAGGAATAATTAAGTATAGATTGCAAGTTCACAAGTTGCGCTTTTTTAGACCTCTTTCGGCAGCATTCATTTGTCAGTTTAGGGACGAGGATGAAATAACATCCTCAAGCAGGCGCACAGATAAGTTTATTTTTTAAAAAAGAAGTATGAATCTTTGCGCCCTTTGCAGTGAACTTAAAAAGATCAAACTATGACCGTTCAAAGTATTGATGGCTTTAGAAAAGCTCTCGTTTCGAACGTGCATCAACGCCGCCACCTTTGTAGCCGGCACATGGTTCTGCTTTCTCACCGGTTGGCAGTACGTAGCCCTTATTGATAAAGTGCCGAAATAAAAAAGTGACGGGAATTATTTATCCCCGTCACTTTAAATCTGACTAATATGGAAGATCGGACTTTTTTACATCATTCCGCCCATTCCACCCATTCCGCCACCTCCAGGAGGCATCATAGGCATTTCTTCCTTGTCCTTAGGTTTTTCAGCAATCATGGCCTCTGTGGTCAGAAGCAGAGAAGAGACTGATGCAGCATTCTGGAGGGCAAAGCGGGTAACCTTTGTTGGATCAAGGATCCCTGCGTCTAACAGGTCTTCATATATCCCTAACTCTGCGTTATACCCGAAAGCTCCACTTCCTTCTTTCACCTTTTCAACTACGACAGAGCCTTCAACTCCTGCATTATTGGCAATCTGCCGTATCGGTTCTTCAAGCGCCCTTTTGATGAGGTTAACGCCGGACTGTTCTTCACCCTTCAGACTGAGCTCTGCAATCTTGGGAAGCGCCCTTAGAAGCGCAACGCCACCTCCTGGAACGATACCCTCTTCAACTGCTGCCCTTGTAGCGTTCAAGGCATCTTCTACCCTGGCCTTCTTCTCCTTCATTTCCGCCTCGCTTGCTGCGCCTACGTTAATTACTGCAACACCGCCGATGAGTTTTGCCAGCCTTTCCTGAAGTTTCTCTCTATCATAGTCAGAGCTGGTTTCATCAATCTGAGCACGAATCTGTTTGACCCGAGCTTCCAGATCGCTTCTGTCGCCACCGCCATCTACGATTGTGGTGTTGTCCTTATCAATAACGATGGTTTTGGCTGTTCCGAGGTCATTCAAGCTTATATTTTCCAGCTTCAGCCCCAAGTCTTCCGAGATAACGCGACCGCCTGTTAATATTGCGATATCTTCAAGCATTGCCTTCCTGCGATCACCAAATCCGGGAGCTTTGACTGCGGAACACTGCAGCGTTCCTCTTAATCTGTTAACTACCAGAGTTGCAAGGGCCTCACCATCAACATCTTCTGCAATAATAAGCAATGGTTTTCCCATCTTGGCAATCTGTTCCAGTATCGGAACCATATCCTTCATGTTGCTGATTTTTTTCTCATGGAGAAGGATATAGGGCTCACTAAGCTCAGTAATCATTTTTTCTGCATTGGTGACAAAATATGGAGATAGATACCCGCGATCAAACTGCATGCCCTCCACTACCTCAAGAGTAGTGTCCATGCTTTTGGCCTCTTCTACCGTAATTACTCCTTCTTTGCCTACCTTGTTCATTGCTTCTGCGATAATATTTCCGATGGTAGAGTCATTATTGGCGGAGATTGTTCCAACTTGCGCTATTTCCGCCTGGTCTTTTGTCGGTTTGGACATGTTTCTTAACTCTTCTACTGCTATTTCTACGGACTTTTCAATTCCTCTCTTTATTGCCATAGGATTGATGCCTGCGGCAACCAGCTTGGAACCTTCCCTGTATATTGACTGCGCAAGTATCGTGGCCGTGGTTGTACCGTCTCCAGCAACATCAGATGTCTTGGACGCAACTTCTTTGACCATCTGAGCGCCCATATTTTCAAATTTGTTCTCAAGTTCGATTTCCTTAGCCACTGTAACACCGTCTTTTGTGATATTGGGTGCGCCGAATGACTTGTCAACGATCACATTTCTGCCTTTAGGTCCAAGTGTGACCTTAACGGCATCAGCAAGAATGTCAATCCCTGTAAGAATCGATTCCCTTGCTTTAACTCCATATTTAATTTCTTTAGCCATGCTATAATTACCTCCTTACGGTTTTTTAAAAAAGTAGTTTACTCAAGAAATACTACGCAATGTTTATTCAACGACAGCTACGATATCATCTTCTCTCATGATTAAATATTCTTCATCATTTGCGGTGATTTCCGTTCCGGCATATTTTCCGAACAACACTTTATCACCCTCTTTGACCTCAAGAGGTTGTATCGTGCCGTTTTCCAATACCTTGCCTTTGCCTACTGCAATGATTCTTCCTTCAATCGGTTTTTCTTTAGCAGTATCCGGGATGATAATACCACCTTTTGTTTTCTCCGTCTCTTCTGTTCGCTTGACAATAACACGATCATGCAATGGTCTTACTTTCATCTTAAACATCTCCTTCCAAAAAATAAAGTTATAAATCTATTCACAAATAAACATTGGAAGTAACCCACAATATAAAATTATAAAAAATCGGGCTCTCTTCCCGTTAAATTTAGACCTTTACAATAATACTTGTAACTTACTCTGGCGAATAGGTTGAAGGCTGAAGGCTGTTAGAGAAAAGCGCATTTTGAAGCCATGTTTGGTGCAATAATCAGACATTTCCGTAAAAGTACGGCAATTACGCTCTTCTGTCCCCTTCAGCCTAAAATGCTTTAGCCTGGCTACGTAAGCAGTTAATAAAACCTTTTTACCAAATTTTATATTACAGGTTTAATATTGATTAACGTCAATCATAATATGCAAACTTAATAACAAGCTTTGAAATGTCAAGAGGGGTTGCCAAAAAACATTTGACAAGGTGAGTATTTATGGGTCTAAAGGTTCAGGAATTCAAGGGTTCATGGGTTAGTTTTATCTTCGGCTACCCAACGCCGGAAATGAACATCATAAGACTTAAGGAACGAGGACAAATTAACTTTCCCAATTATGCATCACAGCTTCAGGCCATCTTTAACCGATCCAAAAGTACAAAAACATTGAAATAGCTTACTATTCCAGCAACTTTTGTGCTTTTAGAGCGCGCAAACCTGACCTGAATCTGTGTGCCTGTTCGGGGAAGTTATTTCGTCCTCGTCCCCAATTTTCCCGGTTCAGTCTCCATTTGAGCCCCTGCAAAATAACTGAAATAATGGGCAACGCTGGAGC
>JAGGXA010000056.1 GCA_021163285.1 Deltaproteobacteria bacterium
TCCCGATATCATGAGTGATAACTACTATGGTAACTCTTTTATTCAATTCTTTCAGTAAATCGTATAAAGCCACCCCGAACTCGGAATCAACACCTGCCGTCGGCTCATCAAGGAGGAGAATTTCAGGATCAGTCACAAGAGCCCTTGCAATAAAAACTCTCTGCCTCTGTCCACCTGAGAGTTTCCCGATTTGTGAAAAACGGTATTCCCACATACCCACTTTTTTCAGGGCTTCTTTGACCTTTGCATGGTCATCCCCGGAATACCATCTGCCTATACGAGATCCGGACAACCTGCCCATGATTGCAAGTTCCATTACAGTGATAGGAAATGCAGTATTAAAACCTGTGTTTTGAGGGAGATAGCCAACCCTGTTTTTGGTGTCGTGAGGCGGTTCTCCCAGTACCTTAATCACCCCCTTGTCCGGTTTCAAAATACCAAGAAGCAGTTTTAAGAGAGTTGTTTTGCCGCCGCCGTTAGGCCCAATGAGCGCCATAAAATCTCCCTGTTTCAGGGTAAAACCAACATCTTCGAGAACAGGAACATTATCGTATGAAAAGCAGACGCCTTTCATCTCAATGGCATTGGGTGTTTCCATCTTTACCCCCGATTGCCGCCTGATTTAAGAATCTCAAGACTGAAATCCGCCGCCCTTGCCGAATGGGTCAGGGCTCCCACTGAAATCAGGTCTACGCCGGTTTTTGCAACATCTTCAACAGTGTTGAGATTAATACCGCCGGATGCCTCGATTTTGACTTTACCCTTGAGCATTCCCACTGCCTTTCTCATCTGCTCCAACGTCATGTTATCCAATAAAATAATATCTGCGCGGGCCTTATATGCCTCCTCAACGCCTTGCAAATCTTCTGCTTCTACCTCAATTTTCAAGGTGTGAGGCACGTTTTTCATGGCAAGCTCAATTGCCCTCTTTATGGAACCTGCCGCAGCAATATGATTATCCTTTATTAAAATGCCGTCAAACAGTCCATACCTGTGATTAGAGCCGCCACCTGTCCTGACCGCATATTTATCAAGCAATCTAAGTCCTGGGGCAGTCTTTCTTGTATCCAGGATTTTTACCTTTAACCCTTTTACCCTGTCAACGTACCTTCTGGTAAGAGTAGCAATACCGCTCATCCTCTGGATAAAGTTAAGTGCGGTTCTTTCACCTTTAAGCATGCCCGATAACGGGCCTTTTATAATGCAGACCGTTTCACCTGCGGGAACAAGGGCGCCTTCATTATAATATTCTTCAAATTCAATCTCCGAATTAATTTCATTGAATACATATTTAAAAACAGGCAGACCCGCGAGGATTAATTCCTCCTTCGCAAGGAGAGATGCCTTTCCATTTGCCTCAGAGTCGATAGTAGCCTCGGTAGTTAAATCACCGAGACCTATATCCTCTTCGAGTGCAGCCCTGATAATACGCTTAAGAATAATACTTAGTTCAATCAATGATAGTCTCAAAAAATTGAAGGTTATGATATAATTTATCTAATTTAAGGGACTGGTTTTGAACTTTTATTCTGACTTCCTCAACAATATCGGCAGGGGCCTTTTCAAGGAATCCCTTATTTCCTAATTTCTTATTCGAAACTCCGATATCCTTTTCGATCTTTTTTATCGCCTTTTTCAGTCTTTTCTTCTCTTCCTGAAAATCAATAAGCCCTTTCAGGAGCAGATGTACCTGGTTTTGGCCAAACATCGAACTTACGGATGCATCCGGTTTCGGGGCGCCCGATACAATGGATATCTCATCCACCCCGGCAAGGGTACGGATATGGGACAGATTGTTTTTCAGGATATTTTCATCTTTCGTGTCAGCTACGTCAATAACAATGTTTACTCTCCTCGAAGGAGATATGTTCATCTCACCACGAATATTTCTGATTCCCGTAATAACTTCCATAATAAGAGACATCTCTTTTATTGCATCTTCATCCTTCATAAAGTCGGAGGCTTCCGGGAATTCGGCAATCATGATGCTTGATGTTGTTCCCGGCAGCTTTTGCCATATCTCTTCCGTAACAAAGGGTATGAAAGGATGCAATAATTTCAAAATGGCCCGAAGCACCTCCAGAACAGTTACCCTTGAAGACCTTTTTAGGTCTTCATCCTTTCCATAAAGTTCCTGCTTGGCCATCTCAAGGTACCAGTCACAAAACTCGTGCCACACAAATTGATAACAGAGTCCCGCGGCATCATTGAAACGATATTCATCTATGGCCGCGGACACACCCTCGCTGACCCGGCCGAGTCTTGTTAATACCCATCGGTCAGGGAGAGTATAATACCTTTTATATCCTTCCGCTTCAACTGTTCCTTCATCTCCGACATTCATAAGCACAAATCGTGCGGCATTCCATATCTTGTTAACAAAATGCCTGTAACCGATGATCCTTTCCTCGGAAAGTTTGATATCCCTGCCCTGTGCAGCGAGGGCCGCGAGAGTAAAACGGAAAGAATCCGTGCCAAAACGGTCTATTACCTCAAGAGGATCAATAACGTTCCCCTTGGACTTGCTCATCTTTTTACCTTCGGCATCTCTCACCAGGGCATGGATATAAACATCCCTGAAAGGGATATCTCCCATAAAATGCATACCCATCATCATCATCCTGGCCACCCAGAAAAAGAGGATATCAAAACCTGTGACAAGGGCTGAGGTAGGATAAAAAGTCTTGAGTTCATCAGTAGCGTCGGGCCAGCCAAGTGTGGAAAACGGCCAAAGGGCTGAACTGAACCATGTATCGAGAACGTCGGTTTCCTGTTCAAGGTTACAACCGCGGCATTTGCTGCAAGTTTTGGGTTTCTCCCTTGCCACATTGATTGCTCCGCAATCTTTACAATACCAGGCAGGTATGCGGTGTCCCCACCAGATCTGCCTTGAAATACACCAGTCCTTTATATTATCCATCCATTGAAAATAGACCTTTTCCCAGTTGTTTGGAAATATCCTTGTCTTACCCTCTCGAACCGCCTGACTTGCCTTTTCGGCAAGAGGACCTGCCTTGATAAACCACTGTTTTGAAAGGATAGGTTCAATCATGGTCTTGCACCTGTAACAATGCCCGACAGCATGAAGATACGGCTCCATTTTTTCTAACAAACCGGTCTCTTTCAAATCTTCAATGAGCTTTTTGCGACACTCAAATCTGTCCATGCCCCGGTAAGGCCCGGCAAGCTCATTCATTATCGCATTTTCATCAATAACTTTAATTCTTTCGAGTTTGTGAATATTACCTATCTCAAAGTCATTCGGGTCGTGTGCAGGAGTAATTTTGAGAGCGCCTGTGCCGAATTTCGTATCCACATATTTATCATAAATTACAGGGACAGCCTTATTAATCACCGGCAAAAGCACTTTTGCTCCTGATAATCCGGTATAACGATCATCATCAGGATTCACAGCTACAGCCGTATCACCAAAAAGGGTTTCGGGACGGGTCGTGGCAACTATGAGATAGCCGTCTCTATTTTCAAACCGATAGCGGATATGGTAAAGAAAACCTTCAATCTCCTCATGCTCAACCTCAAGATCAGCAAGGGCCGTATGGCATCTGGGACACCAGTTAATAATATAGTCTCCCCTGTAAATAAATCCTTCTTCATATAGACGCACAAAAACTTCCCTGACCGCTTTTGAAAGCCCCTCATCCATAGTAAAGCGTTCACGGCTCCAGTCGCAGGAACATCCAAGCCTTTTCAACTGGTTAATAATAACACCGCCATACTTTTTACGCCACTCCCAGACCATCTCTATAAATTTCTCCCGTCCAACTTCATGACGGTCGGTTCCCTTTGCCGCCAGCGCCTTTTCTACTACATTCTGAGTGGCAATCCCTGCATGGTCGGTGCCTGGCTGCCAGAGGACATTATAGCCTTTCATCCTCTTATGCCTGCAAAGGATATCCTGCATGGTATTATTAAGCGCATGTCCCATGTGCAGGTTCCCTGTCACATTAGGGGGAGGTATTACAATGCAGTATGGATCATTATCAGAACGGGCTTTTGCTTTAAAAAGATTATTCTCAACCCAGTATTTATACCATTTTTCTTCAACCTCACCAGGTTCATAAGCGCTTTCCATGAGATCTTTTCCCATATATAAATTACTCCTTATACTTTGTATTCCGTCGCGTTTGACTCAAATTTTTCTCCGGTTCCACGAGCCGAACAACAAAAAAAAGGGGTTGCACTATATACAACCCCTGGGTCTGTGTTATTTAATGTTAAGAGATATTAA
>JAGGXA010000193.1 GCA_021163285.1 Deltaproteobacteria bacterium
CATCAAATTAATGCGTGTTATACAAGCACAACATTTCTGTAATTCGTTGATATTAAAAGCATAATTTTCTTCTTGAAAATAGTTTATGCAGGTTTTAGGTTCTAACCTTGAACCCGTAAGCCGTTCATATTATTTTTGAGGCGCTTTCTTTCCGTAACAATTAATGCCTGTAAATTTCTTTCTGTAAGTCTCAAGAAAAGGGGTAAGACTCCTTTCGGGCGGTTTTAGATCTTTTAATCTCTTATTGATCTCCGCATCCTTTAATTTGACATTCAAACTTCTGTTCGGGATATCTATCTCAACAATATCCCCATCTTTTATCGCTCCGATTGCCCCGCCGTTAAAGGCCTCCATCTCTATATGCCCGATACATGGCCCTGTTGTTGCGCCTGAGAACCTTCCATCTGTGATTAACGCCACTTTTTTATAGCCGGCCCCCTTTATTGCATCGGTCGGGGTCAGCATTTCAGGCATTCCCGGTGCGCCTGCCGGCCCTTGAAATGGTAATACAATCACATCTCCTTCTATAATTTTTTTTGCTTCAATTGCGTCAAGTAATATCTTCTCCGTATAAAAAACCTTTGCAGGGCCTGAATGGACCATCATATCTTTATCAAGTGCAGTTTGCTTGATAATTGAGCTTGTTGCAATATTTCCTTTTAATACAGCGATACCACCTTCCCGGGAATAGGCATTATCGAGCGTTCTTATAACGTCGTCATTCAATACATTTCCATCTTCCGCCACCTGAATAATTGATTTTCCATTTACTGTCGGAGAATCTTTTATCCTGTCTTTCAAGCGGTTAAGCACCGCCGAAATGCCCCCTGCGTTATTGATATCAGCCATTTCATTTGGTCCTGCAGGTATTATTGAACATAAGTTTGGTGTATAACCGGAAATCCTGTCAAAAAGTTCAACGTCAATATCAATACCCGCCTCTCTCGCGATTGCAGGGATATGCAATACGGTATTAGTTGAACCGCCCATGGCCATATCAACCATTATCGCATTTTCAAAGGCATTTTCGGTCATAATCTCCCTCGGTGTAATTCCCTTTTTTACCAGATCTACAATTCTTCTTCCCGATTCATACGCCTGTTTTTTCTTTTCAGGGTCTATTGCGAGAGTCGTAGCACATTGTGTAAGTGACATACCAAGTACCTCAGTTACAACCGCCATCGTATTGGCAGTGTAAAGACCAACGCAAGACCCGGCGCCGCATACCATCCGGGGGAGCAATTTTTCCGCCTCCTCTGCCGTCATCATACCTGCTTTGACCTGACCGACAATACCAAACCCTTCGATGGGGTGGTGCTTCTCGCCTTCAATTACATTGGCCTTCATCGGCCCGCCTGTCAAAATAATTGCAGGGATGTTCAAACGGCCTGCGGCCATTAACATCCCTGGTGTAATTTTATCACAGTCGGTTACTCCAACCCATCCGTCCAACGAGTGTGACAAAGTCATTATTTCTATGTTATCCGCAATATTTTCCCTGCTCGGGAGGCTCAGCCTCATTTCCACAAACATGGCAACCCCATCGCAAACACCTGGAACGCCCCATTCGAGAGGAACCCCTCCAGCATCCCTGATGCCCCTTTTTACTTCCCTCGTCAGGTCATTCAAATGAATATGCCCCGGAATTATGTCATTATAACTGTTTGCAACACCGATAAACGGCTTTCCGAGGTCAAAATCCTCTTTTTTAAGACAGGCAGACATCAATAATGCCCTATGAGGCAATGTCTCAATATTTTTTTTCAATACATCAGAACGCATGGTACCATCCTCCTGAAAGATTAATAATAAGGTAACCGTTCACTGGTTCAAAGGTTGAAGGTTGAAGTAGAAGGTTGAAGGTTGATAGCTCAACATTCAGGGTAATAACCGGCATCCTTCATTTTTACTTTACACCTGGCAGAAATGTGGCAGCGGCATCCTGCCGCTGATTTAAGAGGCGATAAGCCTCTTCTGCAATTTACAACTTTTAGTTCCAATAAAAGTGTCAACTACTTTTACCTCAAAATGAAGGATGCCTGATAACTTTACAGAATTGGCGCTCAGATTTAGCTTAGGGACGAGGACGAAATAACGTCCCCAGGCAGGCGCACGGGTTTAGGTCAGGTTCGGAGTCTCGCAGGTTCGCTTAGGGACAAGGATAATTTTTTGAGCATAACGCAGAGTTTGGAAAAAAGGGTATTCTCGGACAGCCTCCCGGCCCATGTTGTCATTATTATCACTCTCCTCAAAGCCTCATAACCCATGCCCATGGCACTATTACCTCAAACGGGGAGTCCTTGCCATGTATATAACGGGGGGACTCATATTTGTCCTTATAATTAAAAAAAGGATTCTCAACAAAACCATGATCTGAAAAAAGGATCAAAAGAGTTCTTGGGGGAAGCTTTCGCAGGCGGAAAAGGAGTTCAAGTTCGAGATATCTTATAATGCCCGCAAAGAGATAGGTCAGAGGCCCTTTTTCCGTGTGTATTTTTTCATCAATTCCACTTACCTTCCAGAATATCTCTTCAAGGTTGATACCTGGCCTGACTTTCTTTAATGCCCCCTCAAAACGGACCAGTTGTTCTGCAGTAAGTGTGGGCTGGTTTGCCCATAATACCCCTTCACGCACAATACGAAAGAGATTCGGTGACTTACCGAAAAAATCTGACTTAATGACCTCCCAGAGATCCAGCCGCATACCATCCATAAGGAGATAATATACCTGTTTGTGATCAGGCACCCCCCTTTTTCCTGAAAGGATAAAAGGGATATCATGGATCATCACCGGTCTTGCGCCCTCCCCTTTTTCCCAGTCAGGAAGGGCATTCCTGTAAAACCCTTTAAAATCTTCGGTAAATGTCTGAATCTTTTTCTCTGCTTCTTTTTCTTCCTGCTTCAAAAAAGGGGGTATCTCCGTGCCGATCCGCTTCAGTTTTTCGCGAAAACGCCCTATTAGGGATGAAACAGGGGAAATATCCCTTACAAAGCATGATTCCCAACACTTAAACGCGGATTCTTCAGGAGATTTGAGTATGAGGATCTTTTCCTTCAAGAGATGATATATCTTTAACGCATCAATCATCTCTTTCTTACGTTCCTTAAAAACAGGACCTGTCGAGTCTTCCTCCCATTCTTTACCTGTCAGTCCGGCCATTTCAGCTTTTTTCGGCATTTCGCAAAGAAGCCTCTCAAATGCTTCTTTGAGCATAAGGGGAAATATCGATTCCTTTGTAAATATCCCTTCAGGGGAGACAGATGGGATGATGGACCAGAGTACCTGTATAAAGGATAGATCCTCCTCAACTTGCAAGACCAGCGATTCAAAGAGGTCTTGGTTTTTTGAACGCAGGTACCCGGCCGCCTCGGAAAGATGATTAAACCAGCGCAGGTTTTCCGTTTCAGCGCCCCTGTCAAGGAAAGGAAATATTTCGATGAACTTGTCTAATTGAATATCGTACTGCAAAGCCCAGATTGAACCGATCAGGGCCTTTGCAAACTGCTCAGATCCAACCTCCCGGTACAAGGGAAAGAGGTGATTAAACCTTGCCTCAAGAAATTCACTGAATCTGTCTTTTATAAGGTCAACAGACTCTTTTTCACCACCGCCTAAAAAATGCAGAAAAGTATCATCCGTGATGGTCTCTTCCTCTATCCAATCCTTTATGATCTTGCGGGTCCTTGACATGGTGTACTTTCTATGGACAAGGCTTTTATACAGTTTATCAAGGTCTCTCTTTACAATCACCACCCTGCCGCGAAATGCCCCATTAATTTCCCGGATCACATCAGACTTAAGAATCCGGTCAAGCCTGTCAAGAATGCCCTTTTCATCTAAAGATATTTCTAATAATTGTCTGATATTCCCGGCCTCTTTTTTCTTCCCGACAAGGTCCAGGCCTTTAAGATACGGGATGAGCTTTTCCTGCATGGAAAGTGCACGCAGCGCTTCAAGAGTCTCTATTATACCCTGATCTATCTTCTTTTCAATCTCTTTAATCGGCTTTAACAGCGCTGTCTCACCAATGCGGAATCCGCATGAGCAGACCGGCCTGCCCTGCAGTTGGTCCCGGGGGGACAAAAGACAGCGGTTAAGGAGCACCGAAGCGATGCCTTGATCAATAGAGCGCCGGTTATGTTCCACGGAGATCATCTCGATACGGTCAAGACGCCTGAGGAGATCATAGCGTCTGGAACGGTTTAACTGGTCATAAGCTTCAAACTGGTCGCCCCCACGCGCCTTGTGATGTGCCTCCACGTAGAGCTTTGTGTATGCCTCCTGAAAATCCTGAAAGGTCCGGAACAGTCCATCAAGTGTAAAAGCAGAGTTCAGGCCGGGCATTTCCTCATAATACCTCAGAATTTCCGATCTAGCCTCTTTTAACCCAATATACTCCTTTTCATCCGGGATATGGAGTTTTGGGTCGGTAACGTATTGATAAATAAAAAGGGCCCGCTCGGCATGCTTAAGAAAAACCCCCGATTCTTCAACTGTCATGATCTTCTTATCGAGGAACGGCTCCCCCCGGCTTGCCGCGATAAACCGCTCAAGGCCTTCCTTTGAAGAAAGACTGATCTTTATTTCTTCCCATTGAGCAATCAGAGATTCAATATCCGTTATAAGTTCTTCCCATCGGATATTTCTAAATGCCTCGAATGAGGCTGCCCACTTTATCCTGGATTTTAACGTTTCAAGGTCTTCGAGGGCTGAGGCCTTTTGAGATTTAAGTTCAGACCATAATTCTTCCTGAGATGCCAGGGTAACAGGGATATTGCGAAATTTTTTCGGGATAAGGGGGTGAGTCGTTATTATCTTCCTCAGTTCCTCCTCAAGGATTTCTCCCTTGCCGAGAGAGGTAATTCCTTTAAGCCCGCTCCTTACAAGTTCATCAGGACCTTTCCTGATTACGCCTTTATATGCCACAAGGTGACCTGAAAAGAGAAGCGCAAGGACAAGTATCTCAAAATGCGGCATAAGCAGTCCATATTCCCCCTTTCTAAACGTCCAGTACATCTCTTCCACGGGCACGGTTTCTTTCTGTCCCATCTCATCAAAAAAGTGCCGGGCAAGTTCATTCTGCTGAGGGTTCACCTGCAGTTCATATTGAATCCCTTTCTTCTTTACAAGCCCCATCGGCCTTAACAGGCCTTCGAGGATATCACGGACCCCATGTTTGGAATAATCATCTACCAAAAGCATACCGTTTGACAAAAAGTCTATCAGCATATCCTTCAGAATGCCGGTCGTAGGGGCATCCATATAAGGCTGAATACGGTTATGCCGCGGGAAGCGGCGTCCCAGGATGGGCGTTACAAATTCAGACATGAATTTTTCCCGGCTCAGAAGGCCATAACGTGAAATATCCACCCGATTTTCGTCCCAGAGCAGTGTCCCGTGATAATAACACCCGGTAAAGAGCTCTATAATCCTCTTTTTACCATTCTCAATAAATGCCTTTAAGAAAGCATCTCCCTGTTTTCCCTTCTCTGATGAATCCCCGTCCATTTTCTCTTTTAACAGTATTGCGGCCAGGATCTCTTTAACCCAGGTTATATCGCCTTTAAATTGTTCAGGGAGCCAGAAGAGAAAGGTACCGCGGTAGTGAGCGCAGACGCCGGGCAGAAGGACATCCTTTACGTTCCGGAATTGTTTATCCCGATTATGGGTAGTGCCCACCATAATAAAAAAATCCTCTTCACTCCTTTCGTTCTGCCTGGCCAGCGCAGCGATTTCTTCAAGCGTTAATTCATAAAGCGGGCGCAGAAAAAGGGTCCCGTTTCTTCTCGTATGCTGCCACATCAAAGAGACCTTCTGCCTGTCATTTTCCACCCAGTCTCTTAAGGGGAGACAGGGCGAATCCACCATGCATGCAAGTTTTGTAAAGAGCCTTTGGTCTTCCGGGAATATTTCCTGTGCCATATGCCGGATGCGTCTTCTGATGATGCCGGCCATATCAGCCTTGAGATCAATATAATAAACATTGTCAAGAGGGTCATCCCTGGTTTCTACCCGGATATAGGAACCTTCTTTTGAAAGTCGGTCAAGAATGTCGTAGAGGAACTGATAATTGATCTCGCTTTCCATTGAGGTGATTCGGAACAAAACCATCTCCGCAATATGGCGAACCGTATATTTATACCTTACAGGAGTAATGGCAAAAAGGATCAGGAGTTTTATTACGACAAAGGCGATCTTTTGCTGATCATGGTCCTTGAAAAGTTCCGGTATCTCGGACTGGCAGGCATCAAACACCCTCTCTAAATACACCTGTGTCTCAGAACGCTCCTTTATCCGATCCAGAAAATGATCAAAAATCACTTCCGGGGTAAGGAGTTCCTGAGCCTCTCTGTCAAGCCGGCATGGAATATGCCTCTCAGGGTCGCCTTTGAGTCTGAAATGGATAAAATCCACTACCCCCCTGTGTTCGGAGAAGAGGGGTTTGAGTCGATCGAGAAGGGATGAGGTTGCAGGATGAACCGGGTAGAGCCGGGAAAAACGCTCCCTTGTAACGGGAAAGGTGGGGAAATACGACTTAAGTTCCTCAAAAACCGCACTGATCTTTGTCTCAGCGCCCTCTTTATGGCGGATCAAACGCCCGGAAACCAGTTCTTCAATATGAGCGCGTCCCAAGGTCAGGCGGATGCGATAGCGATCCTTTATTTTGTTAAACGTGTCCTGGTGAATCTCACCTGTTTCCTCTATCCACTCCTGGAGGGAAGCAACTATCCAGAGAGGAAAACCTTCCGCCTCTTCTCCAAGGTATTGCAGAAAACGGATATCCTCATTATATGCGTGCGCATCAGCCTTGGACCTCAAAAATTCGGAAAGTTCATCAACCAGGATAAACATGCCGGATAATCGATGCTCTTTTAAGAGGGCTTTTATTTTCCGAAACGTTTCATGCCTCGTATGAGCCCCCTCAAAACAAGGTTTGGTTTCAGTACCAAGTTCCTTTATAATAGAGCTTAAGAATATCTCTTCCAATAATTCAGAGCCCCGGTGCTGAACAAGGGAAATATCCACCACAAGGAATCGAAGACCTCTGATCTTTTCCTCAAAATCAGCAAGGGACGGGACCTGTGAGATCACGGTTTCCCATGACTGAGGATACCTCAAAAGAAGGCTTAACATGCTCAGGAAATGGGATTTACCCGACCCAAAATGTCCTTTAAGAAAAATCCCCCTTCCCTTCTGCCGGGAGAGGCTGGTAAAAATCGATCTCAGATTCTCTTCAACCTCCCCTGTTATCACAAATGTCTCAACAATCATCCTCCGAAGTTCCGGGGCTTTCAGGTCTTCCAACTGTATAACCGTTTTGATCTCAGGGACATCTACGAGGTCTTTTATCAGTAATCGCAGGTTCTTTCCTTCATCAGTCATGGCATTTTTAACTTGCTGTTTATCCATTAATCAGTAAACCTTGATTTTTTGACAAAGGCCGCCTCGTTTTCAGAATCACCCAAGGCATTATAACATGCCGCAATGTAGTAGAGGGCATCTTTTGAATGCTGGAATTTCAACAAATATGAAAGCGCCTTTTCATACTCGTTCAGATTCATATAACTTACCCCCATACAGATATTCAGTTGTTCATCCTCAGGAAAAGAAACAAGACCCTCCGACATAATCCTGATCGATTCTTTGTGGTTTCCCGTTTTCTGATTGATGATCCCCAAACCAAGGCAGGCCCTCTTGTCAGGATAATATTCAAGCGATTTTTTATATAATCTTTCAGAGATCTTCTCTTTATCCCTGATATATTTTATATTGGCATAGTCTCCATGGCTGAAGGTCATCCCAAGCCTTGATAAAAAATCGGAATGGAGTTTAAATAATTCCTTTTTTTCCACAAGTTTTACAGCATCTGCAAAACCGCCAAGGCTTGTGTAATATTCTTTTCTCAATCTTTCACCAAAATCAAGGATCATTTCACCTGTCAGCCTCGGGTCGGTTTCAAAATACATGATATCTTCTATACGCTTCAACCAGATATCGTCCGTAACACCGGTTCTCTTTTTGAAATCCATATAAAGCTCGGTTCCGGGGAATATATCAAGGATGTAAAAGATTATACCCAAAGGTTTGATCTCATGGATTAAATTGATGGTCTTCTGAATGGTGGCCTGGTTTTCACCCGGGGACCCATAGATAAAATATGCTCGGGCCAGAATTCCATATTTTGTCGTAAGCTCAAAGGCCCTTTTGATCTGGTCGGCGCTGATTTTTTTATTCAACAAAGCCCTTATTTTTTTTGAACCGCTTTCAACACCAAAGCTGATCTGCACACAGCCTGCTTTTCTCATCCAGCACACAGCCTCTTCATCAATATAATTCACACGTGAAATAGCCATCCAGGTAATATTAAGACTCCTCTCCAGGATTTTTTTGCATATCTCAATAACCCGGCCTTTATTTATGGTAAATGTGTCATCTGAAAAATAAAAGACATCGATCCCCTTTCTGTAGAGGAGTTCAATTTGCGTCACAAAATAATCAGGGGAGTGAAATCTGACCTTGTGCCCCCAAAAACGGGGCGACCCGCAAAAAGTGCAATTTCCAGGGCAACCCCGAGTGGAGGACAGATGTTGAAATATGAAGTATTTTGCCGGATTGGGCAATGTATCAAGGTCTTGAACGACATCCGCATCCTCAGTCTTTTCGACTGCATCTCCATTCCTGAAGGCAATTCCCCTGATATTTTTTAAATCATCAAAACCTTTTCTTTCAATAGGTTTAATCAGATTCAAAAAGGTATGTTCACCCTCTCCAATAACGACAAGATCAATTTCTTTGAAATTTCTTAATAAATGCTCCCATAAAAATGTGGCTCCAATCCCCCCTAAAACAATCGTTACTCCCGGGCAGACCTGTTTTGCAATCCGGGCAATTTCTATCCCCCCCCAACGATTTGCATGCAGGATAGAAAGACCTATGACATCAGGATTATTTTCAATCAGAATTTTCTTGATCTTTGGCTCATCCCTTTTGATATTGTACCAGTTTAATATCTCAACGTCGTAATTATTTTCTTTAAGCAGGGCGCCAACATAATATAGACCGATAGGGACGACACTCGCGTCTTCCGCATGCAGCCTTTCCTCAAGACAGTAGGGGTAGATAAGCAATATTTTCAAGTTATTATACCAACTTCTTACAGTAATTCATCAAACAAATCAATTGATGATAAATTGGAGCAGGGATTACATGTTCTTTATGAATAATTCTTTTGAGTTAACCTCTTGCCTTTAATTTTTATCCAAATCCGGCAACATTGTCAAATATTCTAAAAAAGGGTCAAATCTGTCTTTGATCCCTTTTTTACATTCAAAATGGAAACAGGAGATTACACTTGACATAAAAAAAGCGAAAATTTAACCTTCGGGTAGATAAAATTGTAATTTCAGTGTCTTTATTCAGGAGGCTGTCCGTAAGTTCGTACTCCCGGTGAGGACTGTCATTGTGAGGTAACTCCGTCTAAAGTATCTTATTCACCCCTCGCAATGACGATTTGGAACCGGGCTTTTAGCTCGGTCTTGCTCTAAAGCTGTCAGTCTCGATTGCTGTAAATCTCTTGGGAACGGGGACGAAATAAAATCCCCAATGAGGCGCACGGATTCAGGTCAGGTTTGTTCGATCTAAAAGCACAAAAGTTGCAGGAATAGCGAGCTATTTCAAGGTTTTTGTATCTTTAGATCGGGCAAAGACGGCCTGAAGCTGCGATACATATTGGAGAAATAAATTTGTCCTCGTTCCTTAACATGCCCGCAGACTCCAGGGAGCTTTTAGAAGGCGTGCCTCCCGTAAAAAAACTGGAAAATGGCGCAATACATGGGAAAAATGATTTTCGTAAATTTGGTTACGGCGGCCCTTGTCCTCCCTGCGGAACCCACAGGCACTATCTCAAGATCTATGCCCTGGACAGCAGGTCTATGAGGTTGTCCGGGAATAGCAATTTTTTTCAAAATCAAGGCTTGCTCAAAAAATTACCGCAGACATATAGTTGATATTTCGAGGATAATTTTTTGAGCATAACGCAGAGTTTGGGAAAAAGGGCATTC
>JAGGXA010000010.1 GCA_021163285.1 Deltaproteobacteria bacterium
GACTCAATCATGTCTTTTATAGTCCTTTTGTCTTTGAATCCCGCTTCAAAGTCGGTCTTCTTTCTTTGTTCCGGCAAAAAATCATTTAACTCTTCATAAAAACGGAAATGTGCTCCTGGCATGGCCGACTTTCCTCCAAGCATGATTTTTTGAGTATAACGCAAAAATTGGGGGAATTGACAGTTTTCGTTCAGGCGCTATATACTTTGCAGGTGAACCTTGTTTCCGCTCACAGTCTCAATTTCATCGATCAGTTCTTGGCAAGGGAGGACATTGAAACGACTATGGGCTAAAATAAGCGCTTCTTTTCCCTGCGACATACTTAGCCTGAAAAAGAGTTTGCAATTACCGGGATATTTAAAGCTGATATTCTTTAAATCCTCTAAAAGGTCTTTCGACAAATCCTTTTCATCAAGTTTGAGCTCAATTGCCTTAATGGCTTTCTCCCTTACGGAATTAAGCGTTACAATTTCTTTCGCCAGCATCTTGACCGAATTTTCATCTTTTTCCAGAGAGCCGGTTACCAGCAAAGGGTCATCGGTTTTTAGAAGATGTAAGGCCTGAGTGAAAAGATCCGGAAAGAGTATTACCTCGACTGAACCTGTTTGGTCTTCCAGACTCAAGATACCCATCTTGCTGCCTTTTTTGGTACGTTTGACCTTTAATGCCCCCACAACTCCCGCAACTTTTACCTGTGTTCTACCTTTCTGAGATATAAGCTCTCTTACAGGGCATGTAGCAAACTGTTTTACTTCCTTGTCGAATCCGGCCAGGGGATGTCCCGTTATATAAAAACCGAGAGCTTCTTTTTCTCTTTGCAGCCTTTCTTTTTCATCCCATTCTTCAATATCAGGGAATTCAATGAGTCCTCCCTGTCCCCCATTTGTAAGTTCCAGAGTCCCGAACATATTTAACTGGTTCGGGTCATGGTTTGCGCCGCAGGATTTAAGTACGATATCCAGGACATCAAAAAGTCTGGACCTGTAAGCGCCTGTAAAATCAAAAGCTCCAGACTGAATCAGACCCTCCATTACCCTGCGGTTAACCTTTGAGCCGTCTATCCTGCTGCAAAACTCAAACAGGTCATGAAAAGCTCCATGTTTATCCCTGTTATCAATAATTGATTCAACGGCCTTTAATCCCACATTTTTTACAGCAGCCAGTCCAAAACGGATTTTCCCTCCTGCAACCGAAAAAGCGGCATAGCTTTCATTGACGTCTGGAGGAAGGATTTCAATCCCCATTTCAATGCATTCCGCAATGTTTTTGATGGTTTTATCCTGATTGCTCGTATCCTGAGTCAAAAGAGCCGCCATAAACTGAACCGGATAATGGGTCTTTAAATAGGCAGTCTGATAAGCAATCACGGCATAGGCAGCGGAATGGGACTTGTTAAAACCATAGCCTCCGAATTTTTCTATTAATTTAAAAAGTTTTTCTGCTGTTTTCCTGTCAACGCCCTTTTTATTGCATCCCTCTTCAAACCTCATCTGATGTTTAGCCAAAACTTCAGGTTTCTTTTTCCCGATTGCTTTTCTCAGTTCATCTGCCTCGGCTAATGAATAGTCTGCAAGGACCTGGGCGATCTTCATAACCTGTTCCTGGTATAATATTACCCCGTAGGTCTCCTTTAAAATAGGCTCAAGCTGCGGAAGAAAATAATCGATCCTGACCTTTCCGTGTTTTCTGTCAACAAAATCATTAATCATGTTACTGCCTATAGGTCCCGGCCTGTATATGGCCACAAGGGCCACCATATCTCCGAAGACCTCGGGCCTGAGCTTTCTAATAAGGTCTTTCATGCCGGAACTCTCTAATTGAAACACACCTGTTGTTCGCCCCTCACTTATCAATTCATAGGTTTTCTTATCATCTAACGGGATTTTTTCGATTTCCAGCTTTTTTCCGGTTGTTTCCTCGATAAGCCTTAGAGCCTGCTTGATGACTGTCAGAGTCTTAAGTCCCAGGAAGTCAAATTTGATCAGACCCAGTTTTTCAATCTGATCCATGGTAAACTGGGTCATAATTTCGTCATCAGCGCCTTTTATCCTTATAAGCGGCATATATTCAACAAGAGGTTTGTCTGAAATAACGAGACCTGAAGCATGTGTGGAAGTATGTCTTGTCATGCCCTCAAGCGCGCGGGATATTTTTAACAGTTTTTTGAGGCTTCCTTCCTCCTCTTCCAGCCGTTTCAGCTCCGGTTCCACATTAATAGCATCATCCAGCTTGACGCCAGGCGCCCCCGGAACCAACTTGGCAATACGGTCCACCTCCCTTAAGGGGATGCTGAGGGCGCGGCCCACGTCCCTTATTACGCCTCTGGCATTCATACTGCCGAAGGTAATAATCTGGCCCACGTTTTCACGTCCATATTTATCCGCAACATACCTTATTACATCATCTCTTCCGTTTATGCAGAAGTCGATGTCAATATCAGGCATGCTTATCCGCTGAGGATTTAAAAACCTTTCAAAAAGGAGCCCATATTTTATCGGGTCGATGTTTGTAATCCCAAGACAATAGGCCACAAGAGAACCTGCGGCAGATCCGCGGCCCGGCCCAACAGGGATATCACGTTTGAGTGCATATTTGACAAAATCGGAAACAATCAAAAAATATCCTGAAAAACCCATCTTGCGAATGATATCAATTTCAAATGCGAGTCTTTCATGGTACTCCTGTTTCAATGTGTCTGAGAGAGAGCCACCACCCGCTTCTATTACGGTCAGTCTGTCTTTTAACCCCTGCTCGGCATTTTCAGACAATATGTCATCCAGGCTGCGTGTGCCCGGCACGGGAAAAACAGGGGGCTTATAATTACCGAACTCCATCTCGTAATGACAGCGCTCCGCTATTATAGCCGTGTTATCCAATGCATCTTCATAGTCCTGAAGCGCTTCTTCCATTTCCGGGCGTGTTTTGAAATAAAATTCATCTGATGAAAATTTAAGCCTTTTTTTATCATTAACCGTCCTCCCGGTCTGAATACAGAGGAGTATATCATGTGCCTCGGCGTCTTCCCTGTTCAGGTAATGACAGTCGTTCGTACCAACAAGAGGAATGGAAAGATCATTTGAAAATTCCCTTAAGACCTTATTTACCTTGATCTGTTCAGGCATCTTGTTTGCCTGCACCTCTAAATAAAACCGCTCTTTATCAAAGATTGAAACCATCTCTTTCGTTTTTTTCCTTGCTTCCTCAATCCGACCGCTATTGACCAAAAAAGGGATGTTTCCTTTGAGGCATGCGGAAAGTGCAATGAGACCGCCGTTATATTTTTTTAAGAGCTCCATATCTATGCGCGGGTGATGGTAAAATCCTTCCAGGTTACCCATGGTCACCAGCCTGCACAAGTTGCGGTAACCTTCATCATTCATGACAAGGAGCACGAGGTGAAAGGCATTTGTGCTTCCAGGCTTTGCCGGTGAGCGCTCCCGTCTGTCACCGGGCGCCACATAAACCTCGCATCCGATAATAGGTTTAATGCCCGCTTTTTTCGCCAGGTCGTAAAATTGAACAGCACCGAACATATTGCCATGATCAGTAATGGCAACGGAATTCATGCCGAGGCTCTTACACTTCTTAAGCATTTGATCGATCCGGATAGCTCCGTCCAGGAGACTGTATTCGGTATGAACATGCAAGTGAATAAAAGGTAAATTATTAGTCACGTTATCCTCGTTTGGGAACAATTCCAATATAAGGAACGGGGACAAATTAACTTCTCCAACTATGCATCACAGCTTCAGGGCATCTTTGTCCGGTCTAAAAGCACAAAAACCTTGAAATAGCTCACTATCCCTGTAACTTTTGTGCTTTTAGATCGAACAAACCCGACCTGAATCCGTGCGCCTGCTTGGGGATGTTATTTCGTCCTCGTTCCTAAGTGGTGAGAAAAAAACTGCCGCCTGTTGTAAGATGATTTAAAAATATGATACGCTAAATAAATTATATCATCAAGAATGATTCGTAACCGTTTGGAAATCTGTCGATTGAGGGTAGGAAGAAGACAGCCTTAAGAGGGAATGACAGGCTCAAGGAAATGAAATAATGGATGTTAGCCAGTTCAGGGAATTAAAAAGTAAAGTTGATAGATTAATACTTAAAAACAAGGGGCTTAAAGAAAAACAGGCCGTCATTAAAAAGGAAAACCAGGCACTTAAAAAGTCATTGAAGAACAACCGGAAATTGCTGAATAATACTCCTGTTCCTGCTCTCGTCATCCAGGATGAAAAGGTTATTATTGCAAATAAGGCATTTCTTGAGCGATCAGGCTATCAAGAGGAGGAAGTGCTTGATAAAAATTATTTTGATTTATTTCACCCTGACTACAGGGATGAGGCCATCAGGCTTCATGAGAGAAGGATTTCAGGGAAATCGTCGCCTGACCATTATGAAACATATCTTGCTGTGAAAA